>JAPKCI010000111.1 GCA_028823035.1 Rubripirellula sp. | reverse complement strand
TCTGATCCCTGACCTCTGATCCCTGACCTCTGATCCCTGACCTCTGATCCCTGACGCGTCGAGTAAACGAGGCGGCTGCTGCGATTGCACTGCTGTCGCCAGAACGCTGCATGCAAAGGTGCTGCACACAAAGAATGAACCAAAGTTGTCCAAAGTTGTCCAAAGTCCACACACCGCTGGTCTTGCTCGGCATCGATTGGAGTCGCCGTTGAACGAAGCCCATGACGCGAGAAATTGGCAATGGGAACGTGACAAGAGCAGGGGACGTCATTAGGAAAAGACAGGTTAGGGGGGGGGAGGTCTTGCGATGAGCTATCCGCTGCAAACAAACGTCACAAGGCAAGGTGGGTTGTCCGCAGCGAGTGGTGGGTAGCTGGGCCGGGGATCACACCCCTGACTGAATCGTAGCCTGAATCGCAAACGATGGCGAAAGTTGTTCATGAATGCTGCCAACAGCGTGTGCTAAGGTGTGTGTGTCCGAAGTTCAGGATAAACAAAAGGCATACTGATTATTTGTCGGGCAAGCGTTTTTTCGAAGGATCTCTCTCAACACTGTCTGTTGATTAAGATTAGACTTCGCAAGTATTCAATGTCCGTTGGGGTCGTCAACACTCGTGGCGTTGCAACCACGTCTCGCGTGGGACGGTCTCTTATGCGTCTATTGTCAGCATCGTTACTACTACTGTTGTGAGTGACAGAATCCCTTCCCGTTTTAGGAAACACCGAATGACGCGCCGAAATTTGATAGCGATGGACCGCCGGACCCTGCTGCAGCAGGCAGCTTTTTTTTCGGCGGCTGTTTCCGTGCCGGGCTGTTTTGCAGAGGAACTCACCGATGGGCCTGTGCGTACGGCAAGTATGGTCGAGGGGCCGTTCTATCCAGAGAAAATGCCATTGGACACGGACAATGATTTGTTGTTAATCAACGACGCGATCAATCCTGGGATTGGGGAAGTGACTTACCTGTCGGGACGTGTTACGGGTAAAAGCGGCAAGCCAATCCGCAACGCATTTGTGGAAATCTGGCAGTGTGACGCTGGCGGTGCTTACTTGCACAAAGGATCAAGCAACAAGACGAAGATGGACAGTAATTTCCAGGGCTATGGACGTTACTTGACCGACAGCGAAGGTCGCTACTTTTTTCGCACGATCAAACCTGTTGCTTACCCAGGACGCACACCCCATATCCATTTTGGGGTCAGTAAGAACGGACACCGGGTTCTGACCACGCAAATGCTGGTCAAGGGACATCCGATGAACCAGACTGACTTTCTGTTCAAGCGAATCACCAACCTGGCTGCCCGAGATTCTTTGCTCGTTGGTTTCAATCCGATCAAGGGATCAAGGATTGGCGAGCTGGATGCGAAATTCGATATCGTGCTTGGGAAGACCGTTCAGGAGCTCGATGATGGGAGTCTCGGCGGTGGTCTTGCCAAACCAGATCGCGCGAGAAGTTAACGCTGGTTCTGGATCGTCGAATGGTGGTCTTGCCTTGCTAGCGGATCTGCCGCCACGCTCGTATGCCTCCCTGCGCCTTGCGTTGTCCACCAGTCGCGAACAAGCCACCAGCAGGCTGCCTCTCGATGCATCTGATGAAATGCTGTTTGATCAAAAACCTTCGGAGCAGAGGGGTTTTGGCGGCGGCGGCGGCGGGCTGAGGGTTGAGGGTTGAGGGTGTCAATTCGCAATCGAAAAAGCCACCGGCGTGGTCGATAATGTCGGCGCTGTTGTGCTGGTCACGGTTCCGCTGTCGGTCACGGTTCCGCTGTCGGTCACGGTTCCGCTGTTGGTTGGGGTTTGGTCGCTGGTGACAACGTGCATTTGTTCGGTGGGTGCAACGACAATCAGATACTGATTTCGTCCATCGGTAATCGTCACCGTATTGACGACTCCTGTCGCCAGAGGGTTGCCGCCATATCCAAGCGGCATGAGGTGGATCTGATGGATTCCGGCTGGCAATTCAGCTCTTAGAACCTGAATTTCCCGTGGCAGCAACCCCCAACATCGAGTGTCTGCTTTTTCGGTTCCGCTCCAGGCGGACGCAGCCGCGAAGTGAAACAATGATCCTGCCGTTCCTTCCAGGCCGAGAGAATCACCGACGGTCGCAACAGCCGCTTCTTTGGTGACTCTGCGGATGACTGCGCGTGCAATGGTCCATGGCATTTCAGCGGTATTTTGAAGGATTGCGAGTTCTCCCACATCGGTCAATGTTTCGGTTGTTCCGATGGCAGCACCATTGACCAACACGCCCACTGTGGCGAGCGGGCTGTTAGGAATGACCACCTCTGGAACCTTGACTGAGGCGATGTTGGGAAGTGCGATAGGTTCATCGTCGTCATCCGAGCGATCCGGGCCATCGGTATCGTCATTGGTTTGATTGGTTGCCGAGTTGAGTACGGTGGATGCGATAGCAAGTGCCGCAGTTGTGGTCGGGGCAACGATCTCTTGCAGAATTGGCCCCCGTCCCACGCAAGAAATCACGTACAGAACTCCATGACCGGGGGCACTGTGTGCTCCACCACTTGATCGGGCTATGTCTGCCTGGGCGGCGGCAAATTGTGGTCGCACGGAACTGACTAATTGGTAGGACCGGGTCGCGTCATCGTAGTCATGATGGGTTGCTTCTCGCAGCACGCCACGTAAGTAGGGCGCGACAGCTATCGGTTGATATATGTCGCTGTGGTTCAGGAAGTTCTTCTCTGCTTGTGCTGCCAATTTCGCTTGATGGTTGATGGCCTGTAGCGTGTAACTCTCTGCATCGATCTGGTCGCCGGCAAGTGAGCAGACTGCGAGCATCGTCCGAATCATTACTTCTTCGTAGCCAGCTGGGCGGAATATTCTGGCGGTGTCATCGGTCAAAATCGCGGCGGCTTCATGGAGCGGGCTGAGACCGGGAGTCGTGTCAAAGCGGTCACGCAGTATTCGCAGTCGGGACTCGGCGGCAGCAGCGTTGCCCGAAGCGAGCTCGACAACAGCCATGTCAAGTTCTGCTGCGTCTGTCATCTTGGCAGACTCGGTAGCCACGGCATGCAGCATGTCAGCCGCTTCTTTGAGGTCACCCATGGCAAACGCCTTGCGTGCTGAATCAATGGTAGCGACGGACCGTGCGCAACCTGCGTTATGCGCAAACGTGACCACCAGTAACAACAGCAGGCCTGGATTGGGCAGGTGACAAGTGGCCATGGAATGGGTGCTTCACGAAAGCCAGTTGGTGACGTCGTTAAAGAGCTTGACTGCCCTGCGAACTTTGCGATCTGATAGCAGGCCAATCGCTGGTGTTAAACGAATCAGTGGGCTGGATTTCGCGGGCTGCTTCATCGAGATAACTTGATTGCGTCCGCGTATGCCAAATAACGATTGTTACATCTGCCTGATCAACCATCTGCCTGATCAAACCAACCGTAATTCCACCACTTCCCTGTACGGTTTTTACTGTAGCCCTTGCGGATCTTGGCCGACTCTTTGAGGAACTCGCCGGAGTGCATGTTGACCATCTCTAAAGTGATCTCGTAATCCCGCTGGCTGCTCTTGTTACGATCTGTTGTGCCAGTTGTCACTGTGGCGTACAGCAGGTAGTCGACCGGTGCACCTTGCCGACCCAGTGCTGCGGCAAACGCTGTCCGATTGACGGGAAGGAACAGAGAATCGGGACGCAATCGAGTTTCCAACAGGGCTGCATCCACCATCCGACGGCTGATCGCCCGAAATGTTTCTGCTGTATTGATTTGAGCATCGATTCGCTCGTACAGCTGATCCTTGAAGTCACCCAGTTCTTCGGCACTCTTGTTCTCAATCCCGATGAAGCAGACCGAGGCGGGGCCGTTGGCCAGGGCGGCAGCGATTTCCGGGTTCAACTCGGCTGTGCTGAAGGGAGATGCATTGGTAGGAGTTGATGCATTCTGGAACGAAACAGGATGAATTGCGGGTGGGCAGCGTCCCAACAGTTGGGCAACCGCCTCGTCTACCAGAGGGTTCCAGGTCGCGGCGCCAGCGGCGTGGCTGCCGACCATGTCTTTGTCTTGCTTGGCCAGAATGTGCCCGTACTGCCCGGCACAGCCAAGGATAGAACTGCAGCTAAATGCGAAGATCAAGCTACAACGACGAATGGTCTTGACGGTATTCATGGGAAGCTCACTCCGGAAAAATGCCCGGCTGACGCAGGGTTCAGGTTCAAATCAGGCTGGAAATGACGGGTTTAACCGATGTTTAGCAAAAAACCGAGTAATTCGTTGTAGGAATCCGGGTCACCGACTTGCCGACCGCTTCCCACCTATCAAAATGGCTCAGGTTGCGACTAGGGCAGTGCTGCGATTGCAAAGGACATTGGCTTCGATTGCCTCGCGATGCATGATGTCTGCCTCCGTTGATCCTGAGGTTTCGCCAGCTCGCGGAGCCGTTATCGACCGCCTACTTCCGTTCCCATCGGTGATTCGTCATCATTCCCGTTCAAATAACCGATCAGATCGGGAAACTCGAAGGAAATCCCCTGTTTGACCAATCTTTTCCAGCTACCCCGCTTTCCCTAGCTGATTCGATGGGAAAGATCACTTAATCTGTTCGTTCATGACTTCATGACTGAGTTCGATTCCCGTCAACGCGGACCTTCGATACACTCAGCTAAAGAATCTGAATCGGCATCATTTTCCCTGCAGACTCCAATCCTTGATCTTCGCCCATGGCTCTTGTTGATTCCACTGACGCTGTTCCTGTTTCAACCGTACCTGCTTCGCCGGCAAGCGGCATGCCGTATGTGGGTGGTGCCGTCGCGCCGGTGGTTAACGAAGATGGCGAAAGCGATAATGATAAAACTGCGGGCGACAGCGACGATGAAAATGCGGGCGACAGCGACGAAAAAACTGCGGGCGACAGCGACGAAAAAACTGCCGGCGACAGCGACGAAAAAACTGCCGGCGACAGCGACGAAAAAACTGCGGGCGACAACGATGATAAGCCAAGTAGCGATGAAGAGGGTGGTGAGTCGGTTGAAGAGGTGGAAGTCGAGCCGGATACGGGATTCCAGGACGAACTGGATGATGATGACGATGTGGACGAGTTCGACGACATCGATGAAGACGACTTTGATGACAACTTCGATGACGACTTTGAGGAAGAAGTCGCAGACGATTACGAGATCGAGATCGAAGACGAGATCAGCGCTGAATTCGGTTTAGGAAGCGGCGCGAACAAGGAACCCGAGGTAAAAGACGGCCTCGATGACTTCGAAGATTTTGACAACATTGACTGATGGCATTGTTGCTATCCAAGGCGGGTGCTTACCGTGTTATTTGAATTGCATGCCTGCGCGTGCCGCTTGAAGTTTCCCCATCCAGCATCGACTCCAATAGGCGTTGCACGATGTCGCATGAGCCCTCTTGTTGCATCATTGCTGATGCTGACTTTCGGTATCTTTGGCAGCCTTGTTTCAACGGCCGCCGAATCCAGGGTACACCCCAATGTGTTGTTGATCTGCATTGATGACTTGCGGCCAGAACTTGGTTGTTACGGCAAGGATTACATCGTCTCGCCGAACATTGATCAAATTGCATCGCAGGGACGGATCTTTGGCCGTCATTACGTTCAGGCACCCACGTGTGGTGCGTCGCGTTATACGCTTCTGACCGGGCAATACGGTTCGCGTGATAATGGTGCGTTGTTTCTACGGGCGAAGCAGATTGTAAAGGATCCAACATCGGTACCGCCAAGCATGCCCGGATGGTTCCGTTCGCATGGGTACACGACGGTTTCTGTTGGCAAGGTTTCGCATCACCCAGGTGGGCGTGGTGGTGCTGACTGGGATGACTCAGGGCTGTTGGAGATGCCGGTCTCATGGGATCGGCACTTGTTGCCTGCTGGTCCGTGGCAGCATCCCAGGGGGGCGATGCATGGGTTGGCCAACGGGGAAATTCGGACGAACCCCAAGAAGATGGACGTTCACCAGTCAGTGGATGGCCCCGACACGATTTATCCCGATGGCTTGATCGTCGATGAGTCGCTGCAGCAGTTGGATCTGCTGGCTGCCGACAAGGCCAAGCCGTTTTTCCTTGCCGTGGGTATCATTCGTCCGCATCTGCCGTTTGGAGCGCCAGCCAAATACATGGAGCCATACCAGGATTCGGTTCTGCCCCCGATTCCGCATCCTCAGAAGCCCACGGGCATAACGACTTGGCATGGATCAGGTGAATTCATGAAGTACAACCGTTGGGGCAGGAATCCGAATAGTGACGCCGATTTTGCCACGGCGGTTCGTCGCCATTACGCTGCCTGTGTGACCTACGCAGATGCGCTCGTCGGCCAATTGTTGGGGCGTCTGGATCGATTGGGTCTGCGAGACGATACCGTGATCGTGCTATGGGGCGATCATGGCTGGCATCTGGGTGAGCACGCTATCTGGGGAAAGCATGCTCTGTTTGAGGAATCGCTCAGGTCACCTCTGATCATTCAGTACAAGGGTCTAAAGAGCCCTGGTGAGCGAACCGACTCCATCGTGGAAACACTCGATATTTTTCCTACACTGTGCGAGCTGTCTGGATTGCCCGTCCCCAGCCAACTCTCGGGTGTTTCGCTGAAACCGTATCTGGATGATGTTTCAGCAAAGGGGCATTCTGCGATTTCATACAGTAAGAATGCAAGGACGATTCGAACGGATCGCTATCGGTTGATTGTTCACAGCAAGGGAGCGGTCGAACTGTACGATCACAACTCACCCGAGACTGAAACTCGTAACATCGCCGATCAAAACGAGGATGTTGTGCAGGATTTGACAGCGCGACTCGACAAGCGGCGACCTTGAGGCACTGAATTGATGACTCCTTCGGATGGCCCGGTTTCGGGCAAGCCTGTATGGAACGCATGATAGCGCAGGGTATCTCGTCTGATACGTCCGGGCAGGTCTCGGTGGATGCTAATGCAGGCCGATTGTTGATCGAACTTGCGATCGATCTCGAGGCTTCTCAGACCCAGCCCATTGATGTTCAGCATGTGCTTGCTGCGATTGTCCTGGCGGCGAGAGATGGCCTTGTTGACGATCAGACTTGCATGTCTCGAGACAATGATGCACTGCGAAACAGCGTTAACCGATATCTGCCTCTGGTGCTCACCCGTTATGGCGATCAGTTGGGCGCAGAGCCCGACTGAGAAGGCCTTTGGCAACCGTTCTGCCGGTGCTTAAGTCGTGTATTCCGAATTGAACTCGACGTAATCGGTCGTCAAGTCACTTGCCCAGTACTCAACGCTCCCGGGGCCATCGCCAACGCCCAGCACGATTGCCACTTCGGCACTGGATTTCATCTTTTTGCTCAACGCTGATTCGTCGAAGTGAACTGGGGAACCCTTGCTGTAAATGGTCGTTCCGCAAATTTCCAGCGTGATCTTTTCGGACACAATGGCTGCACCGGCATACCCGGCGGCAGAGACAATTCGGCCCCAGTTTGGATCGCCTCCGGTGACCGCCGTTTTCACCAGAGGACTGGCTGCGACGGTGCGTGCGATCAACTCTGCTGATGCTTCGTCCTCGGCGCCGTGGACCTGGATTGCCATCACATGACTTGCTCCTTCGCCATCTGCCACAAGCTTCTTGGCCAGCACGATGGCTGCCGCCGTCAGTTCCTGTTGAAACGTTTCCAGTTCTTGTCCGTCCAATGGAGCACCACTGCCGCTGCAAAGCAGTAATAGTGTGTCGTTGGTGCTCGTATGCCCATCGACGCTGACTCGATTGAAACTGGAGTCGGTTGCCCGTTGCAGTGAGGTCTGGGCAACCTCGGGCGTAAGCGGAGCGTCGGTCAAAATTACCGACAGCATGGTTGCCATGTTCGGCGCAATCATCCCCGCCCCTTTTGCCATGGCAGCAATCTGAAAGCTGCGGTCACCAAAATCCAACCGGTGGAAAACCGTTTTTCGTTCTTTGTCCGTGGTGCGAATAGCTTCCGCTGAATCAAGGAAACTGTCGTGGTCCGATGCGAGTTGGGAGTAGGCGTCGCCGATCCCCCTTTGAACGCAATCCATCGGTAATGGCTTGCCGATAATGCCGGTACTCATGACCAGAACGTCTTTGGCAGAGCAGCCGATAAGCTCAGCGACTTGTTCGCACATCTGTGCGGCATCCTGCATGCCCTGGTCACCGGTGCAGGCGTTGGCGTTTCCGCTGTTGGTGACCACTGCTCGGATCGAGGCGGAAGGGGTCCGTTTTTGTGACAGCACAACTGGTGCGGCGATGACCTGATTGCGTGTGTAGACCCCGGCAGTGACCACTGGTTGATCGGAGACAATGAGCGACAGGTCAGGCTTTCCGCTTGGTTTGATCCCGCAAGTCACACCGGCATACCGAAAACCGGTTGGCAGGTCGGTTGCGTCCGTGTTGTTTCTCGGGGCGTGGTTATCTGGAACACTCATGCTTTTCTGCGGTTTTTCGGGGACGAAAGTTGTCGGTGGACATCAGCATAGGCGTCCATTGACAATGCTGGCTTGCTTCGCAGGCAAATGTCGATCGATTGTTCAGACGCGGTCTATGCGTTGCAGGTTCACACCGGCTTGTCGTGAGTTGACTTGCCGGCATACTAGCGATGTTGGCCGATCCTTTCTGCGCCGTCTGTTCCAAAGAGGCAATCCTGATTTCGATGAGCCACTTCAAGGAGATTCCCGAAGCTGAACAATCTGGGCAGGCCGGTCTGGTCGGTCTGGTCGCTGGTCAGGCCGATATCGCTGGCTCGGCCGATATCGTATGCACTGAGAGTCTGACAAAGCGATACGGGGACGTTACAGCACTTTCTGAGTGTTGTCTCAGTGTTGGCCGCGGTGAGGTGTTTGGCCTTCTCGGGCCCAATGGTGCGGGCAAGACGACGCTGATTCGTTTGATGCTGGGTTTTCTGCATCCATCGTCCGGACGTTGCCTGGTCGATGGGTTCGACCCTCTGATTGACGGGGTGGCTCTCAGGGAACGCGTTGCCTACCTGCCGGGTGATGCCAGATTGCCCCGGCACATGCGTGGAGGAGGTGTACTGAAGTTTTTTGCTGAAATGCATCCCCGTGGGGATCTGCAGCGGAGTCTGGAGATCGCAGACCGTCTCGAGTTGCAGACACGCCGCCGTGTCGGGTTCATGTCTACCGGCATGCGACAAAAACTGGCTTTGTCGGTGGTGCTCGGTTTGAATACGCCCCTGATGATCCTCGATGAACCGACAGCCAATCTCGATCCAACGATTCGGGCGACCGTACTGGATCTGGTACAGAAGGTGAGGGATTCCGGTCGTACTGTGATGTTGTCCTCGCACGTGATGAGCGAAATTGAAGACACCTGTGATCGTGTGGCGTTCTTGAGGCATGGAAAACTGGCTCGCGAACTTACCATGGCCGATCTTTACCAGCGTCATCGTATCACCGCTCAGTCCCCCGCCGGCACAGTGAACATTCCGGCCGAATACGGCCAACGAGTTACCGTTCAGGAAACGCAGCAGGGACGATTGCGACAGATTCAGATTGATACTGCTGGCGAGTTGGCGCCCCTGCTGCCATGGATTGATTCCCTCAAGTTGCAACAGATCAGGATTGAACCGCTTGGTTTGCGGGCTGTCTATGATTCAGTGCACAGCGGTGGTGGAGGAACTCCCACGAATGAACCCGGGACGCCAGTGCGGAGCAACGTATGATCCATCGGATTTTAGTTCGTAAATATATCGGTCAATCATCGCTGTTGTTCTATTGCTGTGCACTTGCACTATTTTCTTTTGCATGGATCCGCGTGTGGGTTGTCAGTCTATTGGACATGGGGCAGTTCAAGACAATCCTTGAGCAGTTCCGCGAGTACGAGAAGTTCGCACCGGTGGATTTTGATTCGCTCTTTACCTACCCTGGGCGTGTGGGAATGACCTTCGATGAGCCGGTCGTGATTCTCTGTACGGTTGTCTGGTGCATCGCGCGTGGCAGCGATGTGGTCAGCGGAGAACTGGGCCGTGGAACGCTGGAAATGCTGTTGGCACAGCCGATTCGCAGAAGCACGTTGCTGTTTTCACATGCAACTGTATCGGTGAGTGGCTTGGTTTTACTGTGTTTGATGGTATGGGCTGGGCTTGGGCTAGGCGTCTATTCAACCTGTGTCAACGAAACGGTGCAGCAACCGACCCTGCAAATCCCTTTCTTGAATCTGGATCTGCCGTTGACGATCAATGATCCTGTCAAGCAGGAAGTGCCGCTTCGCGATCGAGTTGATGTCCGAACCTACGCTGCATCAACCCTGCATTTGTTTGCACTCGGATTTTTCGTTTTGGGACTCAGTACGATGTTCAGCGCAGTGGACCGTTATCGATGGCGAACAGTCGGTTCGGTCGTCGCACTGTATGCATTGCAACTGGTGATGTTTGGATTGGGCAAAGCGGCCCCATCGCTCGACTGGCTTTTATCGCTCACTTTTTTCAGTTGTTACAAACCTCAGAAGATGACCTCGCTGGTGGTAGGTGACGGCCTGAACGCCCCTTGGAGCCTGACGCAAGTCTTGCCGGATGGCGTGTTCCCGCCGCTCGTATATCCGTTGATCTTGATCGGATGCGGCGTCTTGTTCTATCTCGTTGCCCTTTACTCGTTCCGCAATCGGGATCTGCCCGCACCGTTATAGTTCGCCAGGAAATACGGTCGTCGATAGTTCGCCAGGAAATACGGTCGTCGATAGTTCGCCAGGAAATACGGTCGTCGGGCGTCCTTTTGCTTTCTCTTTGGCGAGTTGTGTTTCGGTCCATCTTTTTTGTAGAGCGTTTTGTCTTGCCCCGGTCTTGATTGATGCAGGATCCCTGCCAGTCGGCACCGACCGCTGCATGCCACTTGCCGCAGGGCTGTGGGCAATGAACCCTTCAATCACGCTATCAACACTCTTGGTGTGGAATATCACCCGGTAGTTGGGTAAACTGTGAGGTGTATTCCGATTTTATCGTGGCAAACTCTTCCTGTTAGTGGAGTCGCACCCCTCGTCGGTTAGAGAATTATTAGCATCTGGTTTTGATGCTACCGTTCCTGCTTGCTAGTTAGGTCCGACTGGCTTTATTGTCTTCCGTGGTTAAACGTCTCATCGGTCGCATGCGATCGACTGGCTGAAACACGGAAATTGTTCAAACAAGCTTGCAGGCTGCGTTGATTTGCTGCTTGCTGCTTATTGTTCAGGTTGTCGGCGAAAAAAAACGGCGGGTTATCTGGGCAGGGGCGCGAACAGAATTGGGGCAGGTTTCATCTGGTTTCATTTTTCAATGGTAGTCCCTACAAATGCTCACTATGATTTTCAACCCTCGGAAACGTCACCACGCTCATTCAACCGCTCGTCGACCCGCTCGCCGGCCCGCTCGTCGGCCCGCTCGTCGACGGCATACCTTGCAGTCACTTGAAAAACGTGAATTGCTGGCGGGCGACCTCGAGTTTGTAAGTCCGAACTCTTCACCTTATCAAATCATTGAGGGTGACTCTTTGAGTGGGTATATCGACATTGGTACACCTGCTGCTACCTCGGATCTTGAAATTCAATTGCAGATTGAACAGACCAGTGATGAGGGCAGTTTTTCAAACAGTTCTCTTACGGTGACGAGGACCGTAACGATCACTTCAGGGGACACTCGATCGACAATATTCACTGTTTCGGGATGGGTTGATGGGATCGCCGATGGCAATCATGAGATCAGTCTTGTCGCAACAGCGGTGGGCTACAGCGATTTAACTGTTGCAGTGGAGGTGTTCGACGCCGACGGCAGTTCGTCGCCTGAAATCGTTTCCATTGACGGTTTGGGATTTGAAAACGGAGTTTTGCCTGGCGAAGCGGTATCGTTGGTCGGTCAGTTCGAAGACCTCGACACGGCAGACACGCATCAAGTGACAGTTGATTGGGGTGACGGAACCAACGACACACTGACCGCTGCCCAGGTTGATCAAGTGGCGGACTCGTTTTCTGCTGGACATGTTTATGATGAGGCAGGACTCTATGAAGTGGCGGTGACAGTTGCCGACTCATCTGAAAGCGACACCCAACGAGTGGATGCGGCGATAGTCGGGATCAGCTTGTCCGAGGATGGTGTCCTTGACGTGGTTGGGACGACTGGCGATGACCGAATTGAGGTCAGAAAGGCAAAGCATGGCAAGATTAAAGTCTCGGCGCGTCTTGATGGCGTTGGCAAGAAATATCAGTCATACAAGACGAAGGATGTTGCCAGCCTGAACATTGTCACGGGTGCTGGTCAGGACAGGATTAGGATACGCGAGAAAATCAAGATTGCGGCAAGGATTGACGTTGGAGCTGGTAACGATGTCGTTGAAGGTGGTGGAGGTGATACAACTGTCATTGCCGGGGCAGGAAATGATGTCATCAGCACCCGGCGTGGGAACGACACCATCGATGGGGGAACGGGGGATGATGTCCTCTCGGCTGGTGATGGCGATGACACAGTGGTTGGTGGGAGTGGATTTAATATTTTGGTCGGAGGCCGTGGCGCGGACATCCTGATCAGCGGTGGTGAGGACATTGTGATTGGCGGTAGTTTGCAAGACGAAACCAAGGTTGGCAAACTCTCCAGGTTGATGGGCTATTGGAATTCCGGTGATTCGTTTGAAGATCGAATCGCTACCATCCGGGAAAAGTTTATCGATGATCGGAAAGGGCACCATCATCATCACCATCATCGCCATCACCACGGGCGACACGGGCGACACGGTGGATTTGTTCGCGACGACAATAAAATTGATACCTTCGTGAATGTTGAGCCCTTGCAGCGGCAGTGGTTTTTCGCTGAGGACAACGAAGACACGGGAGCGGATTCACAGGACGTGATCTCCTAGTTTTCCTGGCGTTGGGTTGCGACCAGTCTTTTCTGTTTCCGTTACTGGCGCATACCTTTCTGCGAGACTGCCTACCTGACTGCCAGGCATGTTGGTCGTTTTTCGCTGAATTTGTAACGTCTGGGAGCGATGCGTCGCGCCGTTGAGTGACATTTTTGAAAAAGTCAGTCTCAGGCGCGCCATGCAATCTGGTGATTGACGCCTTGTATGGTGGCGGCGCAAGTACGCCGTTATACTCAGTTGGGCGAGCAGGTATCGTTTTATCTGGCAACAGATCCTGTTCCCCTACGCTCAAATTCTCGATTGGAGTAAGCAGGATGGGTCTGTTCGACGTTCTACGCGGTGAATTGATCGATATCATTGAGTGGATCGATGATTCGAGTCACTCGCTGGTTTGGCGTTTCCCGCGTCACCAGAACGAGATAAAAAATGGAGCGCAGTTGATCGTGCGCCCAGGGCAGATTGCCGTGCTGGTGTCGGGCGGTGAATTGGCTGATGTGTATGAACCGGGTCACTACGAGTTGACGACTCCGAATATGCCAATCATGTCCACCTTGCAGGGCTGGAAATATGGTTTCGAAAGTCCGTTCAAAGCAGAGGTGTATTTTGTCAGCACCAAGCAGGTCACGGACCTGAAGTGGGGAACCCCCAACCCGATCATGTTGCGTGATCCAGAGTTCGGACCGATTCGTATTCGGGCTTTCGGAAGCTACACCCTTCAAGCGGTTGATGCGAAAGCACTGTTGAAGGAGTTGGTGGGCACGAACAGTGTTTTTTCGGCTGATGACATTACTGAATTACTCAGATCGATCATCGGTTCCTCGTTTGCTGATCTCTTGGGCAAGCTACAGGTTCCTGCGCTTGATCTGGCGGCCAAGTATTCCGAGTTGTCTGAAGCGTTACGGAAAGAGGTTGTTGAGAGAATTGATGACGAGTACGGTCTTGATTGCCCCCAGTTGTTCATCGTCAACATTTCTTTGCCCGAAGCGGTCGAGAAAGCTCTCGACACACGAACCAGCATGGGAGTGATTGGGAATATGGACACCTTTCAGCAGTACCAGATGGGTCAGGCGATGACTGCTGCTGCTGAAAATCCGGCAGGTGGCGGGGCCGCTGATGGTATGGGGCTGGGAATGGGACTTGCCATGGCGAGTCGCATGATGCCTGGTCAGGGGGCACCGGTTGCCGGGATGCCGATGGCAGGTGGGGCGCCACCTCCTCCACCGCCCGTGGTTCAATGGCATGTCGCTGCCAACGGGCAGACGCTAGGCCCCTATAGCATGGAGCAACTGGTCGCGGCGATCTCTTCTGGTGAAGTCAAACAAGGCACCATGGTCTGGACCGCCGCTATTGGTGGCTGGACTGCTGCCGGGCAAGTTCCGCAGCTTATTGCTTATTTTCACGCCGCCACACCACCACCACCACCACCCGCCTCGTGACATTTGATACTCTGATGGGCGAGCTGTGTTGGTTCCGATCACGTTTTTTACCCACACGCAAAAGAGTTCATGACTACTGTCCAAGCCAATCGAGATTTGGCGGCTCCAGCCTTGGGCACAGGGACGGAGTGGGTCGTCGATGCTTCCGGGTGTGATGTTCAGCGACTGTGCGACCTCGACCTGATCAAAGGTATTTGTGATCGTGTGGTCGCAGACATTGGGGTCACTGTGGTGGGTGTGCCCCAGTGCCACCGGTTTGAAGGGCCTGGGGGGATCACCATGCTGTACATGCTGAGCGAATCTCATTTGGCCTGTCACACCTATCCTGAGTACGGTCTGGCTACGTTCAATCTGTATTGTTGCCGAGCGCGGGCAGCGTGGAATTGGGAAGAAATCCTTCGCGACGTCCTGGGATCTCATGCGGTGAGTGTCCGGCAATTGGCGAGGGGAGTTTCGCCCATCAGCGGTGGTGGCATGGCGGTTGATTCTAATGTTATGAGCAGTCATTCCTCGAAGCTATCTGGTCGGGGGCAGGTTTGATGAAACGCCGAACAACTGCCTGTCCGTCCTGTGGCGGCCCAATTGAATTCACTGTTGGGTCGATGGTGTCTGTGTGCGAGTTTTGCCAGTCTGTCATCGCCCGTTCTGACAGAAAGGTCGAGGACTTCGGTAAAGTTGCGGAACTTGTCGAAACATCTTCACGGTTAGGGTGTGGACTTTCGGGAACATTCAACAAGAAACATTTCAGCGTTGCAGGCCATGTCCAGTATCGGCATCCCGCCGGTGGTGTTTGGGACGAATGGTACTTGGCGTTTCCCGGGGGACGCTGGGGTTGGCTTGCTGAAGCTCAGGGCAAGACGTACTTGATGTTCGCACGCAAGTTGTCGAGCCACGTGCGAATCCCCGATTTTGATGCTTTGGATCCTGGTCAGGCTGTCAAGCTTGGGGACTCGGAATTCAGCGTAACAGAGCGAGGTGTTGCCACCGCGATTGCTGCGGAGGGTGATATCCCCTGGGCGTTTCGAAGCGGTGCGGAGCATCGTTTCGTGGATCTGCAGGGGGAGAATGACGTTTTCGCGACGTTTGAATATGGGCCGGATACGCATGCCTATGTTGGAAAAGAAATCAGCCTCGATAGTCTTGCCTTGGAAGGCGATGGTTGGGACGTCCTTGAGGCGCAAATCGTCACGGAAGCAGCGTCGATGAATTGTCCCAAGTGCGGGGGCGCGTTAACCCTGCACGCGCCGGATTCGGCCCTCCGTGTGACCTGTCCTAATTGCAACTCTCTGCTGGATGCCGACAACGGAAAATTGTCCTACCTGCAGACGCTTGGCAAGGTAAAGAAACTAAAGCTCAGTTTGCCGCTGGGAACCAAAGGCAACTTGTTTGGTGAGCAATACACGGTGATCGGTTATCTGGGAAGATATGCCAAGTACGGTGGGATCAGCTACCCTTGGCAGGAGTACCTGCTGTACAGTCAAAAAATAGGGTTTCGCTGGTTGGTATGTAACGCTCGCCATTGGTCGTTTACGTCGCCAGCCTCGGGGGAAGCGGCTAAAAATGCAGCAGATTCCTCAGATTCCGTGGCTTATGACGGTTCAACGTTCCGTATCTACGATCGTGGAGTGGCTCATGTCAAGCATGTGCTGGGTGAGTTTTACTGGAAGGTTGAGGCAGGCGAGCAGGTAAAGACCGCTGATTACATCTCGCCACCTCGGATGCTTTCTTATGAGTGGTCCGAGACGGCTGAATCAAAGGAGTTGACTGTTTCTGAAAGCGTCTATGTGCCGGTCGAGGAGATTGAGTCCGGGTTTGGAGTCAAGGAACTGCCTCGCGGTTTTGGGGTGGGGCCAATTCAGCCGTCACCTTCCTTTAGCAAGGGGGTTTTTCTAGCGTGGCCATTTTTGGTCGCCGTGCTTGTTGTGAGTTACTTGGCCTTTTCAAAGGTTGGTACCAATCAGGGGGCCGATCCTTGGCTTTGTTTTTACGGTTCTCTACTCGTTTCGGCTCTGCCGGTGGGGATTCTGTTGTACCTCGGTTCATTCGAAAAGAAGCGGTGGGAAGATAGTGACTACAGCCCGTACGCCTCGGAGTGATTGCTGATGGATTTTAAGTCGAAGTGGTTTGTTGGTTATTTGGTGTTTGGATTGACTGTATGCCTGTGGTTTGGGGTGGCTGCTGCTTTTCAGTGGCGCGCTCCTGATCTTGGTTTCCTCGACAGTACGGGTCGTGGAGGTGGAGTTTCGTTTGGACGTTCTTTTGGTGGTTCTTGGGGAGGAGGCAAGTAATGCTCACTGTTTTTAATGGGATGATGGATTCAATGATGTTATTAGGACAGGACGTGGTTGCGGTTGGTAACGGTAGCATGGCGGTTTTGCTGTTGCATTTATTGGCTGCCGCAGTCTTTGCCGTGTTGGGAATCGTGGTTTTGTTCCTTACCATTTTCCTGATGGATAAGGTCACCCGATTCTCGATTGTCAAGGAAGTGATTGAAGAACACAATCAAGCCTTGGCAACCATTGTTGCAGCGGTTGTCGTTGGCATTTCCTTAATCATCGCTTCCGCGATACTCGGCTGATTCCATGCCGATCGGTTTTTTCCTTGCTTAACCGTGCGCCATTATTTCTGCTCTATATGAACGTACTGGCTGTTGCCACGTGCGGCTTGATCTATGAGTTGATTGCAGGAACGCTGGCCAGTTATTTGCTTGGTGATTCTGTCACGCAATTTTCACTGGTGATTGGAGTCTATCTGTCGGCGCTTGGTGTGGGCGCCTGGTTTTCGCAGTACCTGCATGAGAAACTGGCGAGGACATTCATCGAAGTTGAGCTCGCGCTCGCTTTGGTTGGTGGATTTTCAGCGCCCCTGCTGTTCATTGCTTTTGCATTTGTACAGTGGTTTCAACTAGTTCTGTTTGGGACCGTGTTCGTGATTGGCGTTCTGGTGGGACTGGAATTGCCGCTGCTGATGAGGATTCTCAAGGAACACCTCGATTTCAATAACCTCGTCTCGCGGGTACTGACGTTTGACTACATCGGTGCACTGCTTGCCTCGTTGCTGTTTCCCATCCTGCTGGTTCCCTATCTGGGGTTGGTAAGGACGTCCTTGGTGTTTGGGATTCTGAATGCACTGGTAGGTCTTTGGGGAACTTATTTGCTCCGTCCCTTGTTGACTCAGCGAGGTTTGTCCAGCTTGCGCGGGCGTGCGTTTCTGGTTGTCGGCCTGTTGGTCGTGGGGATAATCAAGGCTGATTCCCTGACGACATGGACGGAGGAAATTATCCTCGGGAAAGCCATTGTTCATGCCAAGCAGACACGCTTTCAGCGGATTGTGGTGACCAAGAATCGCCAAGGATTTCAGCTGTACCTCAATGGTAATTTGCAGTTCAATTCGGACGATGAATATCGCTACCATGAGGCTCTGGTGCATCCGGTGATGTTGGCAGCCAAGCACCCCAAGCGTGTCCTGGTGCTGGGTGGTGGTGATGGTTTGGCGGTCAGGGAAATCCTCAAACATGACAGCGTGGAATCGGTGACACTTGTTGATATCGATCCCGGGATGACAGATATTGCCCAGAATCTGCCGCTGCTCCGTGACCTGAATGGGCAAGCGTTGACAAACAAAAAGGTTACCATCGTAAACACCGATGCGTTCACTTGGATTGGTGAACAACATCAGCCGTTTGATGCTGTGGTCATTGATTTTCCAGATCCTGGTTCGTATTCGGTCGGTAAACTTTACACGACCTTTTTCTACAAGCGACTGCGGCAAGTCTTGGCTCCTGACGCAGTGGTCAGCATCCAGTGCACCTCACCACTGGTTGCCAGCAGATCCTATTGGTGCATCCTTCAGACCATGGAGGCGGCCGGCTTTTGGGTTCGACCCTACTGCACATCGGTGCCAACCTTTGGTGTGTGGGGGTTCGCGTTGGCGTCACCGCAGGCCGCCATTGCCGTGCCCCAGCATTTGGGGGACCTGGAGCAGGAACTGTCGTATCTCAGCGAATCGGTAATGGTGAATATGTTCGAATTGCCTCGTGATATTCAGCCGGTAGAGACCGAGGTCAATCAGCTCAATGACCAGACCCTTGTGCGGTATTACGACGAGGAGTGGCGTGGGCGAAACTGAAAAACTCAATCGCCGGCAACTGCTGATCGCTATCTTGGGCTCGCAGATTGCGAACAGTGTCGGTTGTGGAACCGCCACACTTCCGCCTGCCGGCACGCTGTCGCACACACGTTTCGATGTTGGTCATTTGATTCGAGATGGTTTGGTTTCAACCCTGCGACCCAAGACGCATGAAAAGGTGGGCGTCACCATCGTGGGTGGTGGGGTAGCAGGACTATCGGCGGCATGGCGATTGAATCGAGCCGGGTTCGATGATTTTGTGCTCGCTGAACTGGAATCAGTTACGGGCGGGACCGCGCGGAGCGGAAGTCGTGACGGGTTCCAGTTTCCGTGGGGTGCTCACTACATTCCCGTGCCGATGCCCGGTAATTACGGTTTGATTCAACTGCTGATGGAAATGGGAGTTGCTGAGTCTGTTCAGGAAGATGGCAGACCGGTGATTGCCGAGCAGTTTCTCTGCCGTGATCCTGAGGGACGCATCCTGAACCAGGGTAGCTGGTACGAGGGACTGTATCCGCATGCGGGGGCCAGTGACGAGGATTTGAGGCAGTTGGCGGCCTTTCGCGCCGAAATCGATCGATGGGCCGTGATGCGTGATTCCAGCGGGCGGCGGATGTTCGCGATACCCATGGCCACTGGTTCTGACGAACAGCCCGTCCGCGATTTGGATCAGATCTCAATGACGCAGTGGCTGGACCAACATGGTTGGAATTCATCTCGCTTGCGTTGGTTTGTTGACTATTCATGTCGGGATGATTACGGATTGTCTCCTGATCGTGTCAGTGCTTGGGCGGGGGTCTTCTATTTCGCAGCACGGATCGCCAC
>JAPKCI010000110.1 GCA_028823035.1 Rubripirellula sp. | reverse complement strand
ACCTTGCCCTCAGTCGGGACCTTGCCCTCAGTCGGGACCTTGCCCTCAGTCGGGACCTTGCCCTCCGTCGGGAACGGGGACTGAACCGGATGCTCTTTACCCAGTTCGAATTTCCGCTTTACTTCCTGTGTGTGTTGGTGGCAGCATGGCTTTGCCGAGGGCGGCAAACTCGTAACGCAGTGCTACTGTTCGCCAGTTATTACTTCTATGCCTATTGGGACTATCGGTTCTGTGCCTTGCTGGCTTTGTCGACGGTGGTGGATTACTTCATTGCCAAAGGGATGGTTCGCTCAACGGGAACCGGGGTCCGACGTTCGTTGCTGTTGGTCAGTCTGATCGTCAATCTTGGGGTCCTCGGTTTCTTCAAGTACTTCAACTTCTTCATTGACTCGGCGAGTCCTGCGTTGCAGGCGATTGGTTTGAGCGGCGAGACGTTGAATATCATTCTTCCGGTTGGTGTTTCTTTCTACACGTTTCAGACACTCAGTTACACGATTGATGTTTATCGAGGGGTGTTGAAGCCGGTCAATCGCTTTCTTGACTTTGCGTTGTACGTGGCGTTCTTTCCCCAATTGGTAGCAGGCCCCATTGTCCGTGCTCGCGAATTGTTGCCGCAGTTGGCAACCGTGCCGCAGTTTTCAAAGCGGCGTTTCTATGGCGGGGGGCAGCAGATGCTTCGTGGCCTTGTCAAAAAAGTGTTGCTTGCTGATCGTCTTGGGGAAGCGGTGGATGTGGTCTTTGCGGGGCCCGATCTGTACAGCGGGGTGACGATCTGGATCGCGGTGCTCGCTTATGCGGGTCAGATTTACTACGACTTTTCTGGCTACAGTGATATTGCGATTGGTGCGGCGAAAATGCTGGGTTACCGGTTCCCGGTCAATTTCAGGCACCCTTATCTGTCCGGATCGATGTCGGAGTTCTGGCATCGCTGGCACATGACGCTGTCTCGCTGGCTTCGTGACTACGTTTACATCGCATTGGGCGGCAGTCGTGTAAGTCAGTGGGTGACTTACCGTAACCTGATGATCACAATGACGCTGGGCGGCCTATGGCATGGAGCGGCATGGACTTTTGTTTTGTGGGGCATTTGGCACGGAGTGGCACTTGTCTTTGAACGGGCATTTCGAAACCTGACTCGTTACAGAGTCGTTCGCCCGATTGGCTGGTTCATCACGATGTCGGTGATCCTTGCTGGGTGGGTGCTGTTTCGTAGTGAGAATTTGGCGACTGCTGCGGGGGTCCTGCAGCGGATGATGACACTTGCCGAGGGAGTGAATTGGTATCCGCCACTGGCCCTTGCGGCCTTGGTTTGTTGCGTTGTGGAACATGCTGCATGGTGCACTCGCTTGCGTCGCGCGATGCGGCTTCCGATCGATGCCTGGTACTCGCCGATCGCAACCTCGGTCATGATTTGGGCCTTGGTGCTTTACGCACCCCGCGATTTTCGACCGTTTGTCTATTTTCAGTTCTGATCCGGTCGAGACTGTTCCTGCCTCGGTGATGAATTCACCTGCCAACCGCCAGCGAGAATGGCGGTCGCGGCTTGATGTCGTTGAGTCAGTGGCGACGAATCTGGTCCCATTCGATTTGATGGTTTGAGTTGGTCACGTTCCGATAACTCAAGGACAGTGACAAAACGACCCCAATGGCAATGGCGGCTGCGATTACGAACATGATCATGATCTGGTATTTGACAGCTTCCAAAGGTTCTGCGCCCGCCAGCAACTGACCAGTCATCATCCCGGGAATGCTGACGATTCCAGCGACTGACATCGTGTTGAGAATGGGAATCATGGCAGTCCGTGTGGCCTCGACAAAGACACCTCGGCAACTCTCCCAGCGGGTTGCGCCCAAGGCCAGCATGGTCTCGACTTCTCCGCGACGGTTGCGGAGTTCGCTCATGAAACGGTCGAGTCCCAGCGAGATTCCAGTGAGAGAATTGCCCAGCACCATTCCCAGTAATGGAATGACAACTTGCGGGCTATACCAGGGTTGCGGTCGGACAATGATCAGAACGGTAATCGAAGTTACGATCCAGGCACTGGTCCAGACCGAGAAGATCGAGTTTCGATAGATCGAGGGATATCGATAATCAATCCTTTTGACGGCTGAGACTCCGGCGATAATGGTCATGGTGGCGGCCAGGGCAAGTACGGGTGCTGGCTGTGAGAGTTCAAAGATCTGTTTCAGCACCAGCCCCAAAATTGCCAGTTGGATTACCATCCGCACTGAGCTGGTGGCAATTCTCTTGGCCATCCCGAGGCCAAGTTGGATTGAGATGATGGCATTGATGAGCAGCAGCGATGCGGCAACACCGACCTCGAACCATGACAGTGAGATATCGCCTTCGGGACGTGGTGCCAGGAACTGCCCCAACATCTGCCCATGGATAAGACCCGGAATCGTTACGTCAAGGCCGTTCAAATCAAACATCAACCGACTCCGTTGGCTTGTTGGTTGCTTTTGTTGGCACTCTGATTTTCGGAGTTTGGCCCAGTGGGCAGAATCAGCTCACCTTGCTGCATGGTCAAGGTCTGATCGGTCAATCGATCGACCTGATTCGGGTCGTGACTGGTCCACAGAAACGCCCGCCCGTACTCGTTCCCAGCGTTTGATTCGCGGTGCCATTTCAGAATCCGCTCTTCAAATCTAAGTTTTGCATCAGAATCCAAAGCTGCGGTTGGTTCATCAAGTAACAGAATTCGCGGGTCGAGTAAGAGCGCGCGAATCAAAGAGACCATCTGCTGTTCGCCACCACTCAGGGATTCTGCTGGTTGGTTGAGGATCTGGGGTGAAAGTCCGAGTGTCTGCATCGTTGATGCGGCAAGGTCTCTCTGGAAAGAATCGCGGGCACCTGTTTCCGCTGACTTGAACAGAAACGGAAGCCTTAGATTCTCTTCGACAGTACCGGTGGTGAAAAAAGGCCGCTGTGACAGGTAAATGACCGTCCGGCGATAAGCTGGAATGTCATCTTTGGTAATTGTGTTGCCATTGAAAATCCACTCTCCCGTACAGCGATCAAGCATCGCCATCGCGCGTAAGAACGTCGATTTTCCACTGCCGCTGTTGCCCACCAGGCCAATGCGGTCTCCGGCGTGAATGAGCAACGAGGCAGATTCCAGCAGATGCTTGCCGGTGCTGGTATCGGTTCGAGACACATT
The DNA here is from genome assembly GCA_028823035.1 of Rubripirellula sp. Lineage (GTDB taxonomy): Bacteria > Planctomycetota > Planctomycetia > Pirellulales > Pirellulaceae > Rubripirellula. The sequence continues at coordinate 16,049 of JAPKCI010000110.1, read as the reverse complement.
GTGTATCTGGAGCAGTGGAGGTTGGGACAAGTCGGTATTTCCTGTGCCGCTGTTTTCAAAACGAGATCGATCAAGTCTTTGGTTTCAGGCCGTTCCGGGTTGGAGCGGTGGTCAATGGATCTTCCGGCCAATGATGCTTGGGATATCTGCGGCGGAGTTCTTTACGGACATGAGTGTAGGTCTCTGACCAGAAATTAGCCAAATCATCGGTGATTTGTTGCGGTCGGTGATTTGGGCCAAGTAGGTGCAATTGAATCGGGATTCGACGGGCGACGCGAGGTGTTTGTTTCCAGCCAAAGAGCTCCTGGATACGGACTTCCATGCGTGGTGGTTTGGATTCCTCGTAACGAATGGAGTGTTCGTTGCCACTGGGAACAGTGATTGAAGCTGGTGCATGCAAGTCTATCAGACGCATGTGATCGTATTGGTAACGACAGCGAAGGTGCTCCAGCCAGGGGGCATTTTTTAGTTCCGCGAATGAAGTTCGTGTCATGCACAGATCGACGAGTGCTTGGTCGATTGCCTCGGCATCGAGGGCAGGAATTTCCAATTCTGGCATGTGGTGGTGCAGGAATCTCACCCGTTGGATGAATTGGTTGGTTGTCTTGCTAAGTGGGAAACAAGCATCCAGATTCTGCCGGGCATGGTCAGCCAGGATAGTGGTGGTTTGGCGGTTGGGCTGGCATTCAATCGGTGTGTCTGAAATCAACAGATCCTGAAAGTAGCTTCGCCGCCGCGCAACGACAGCAGATGAAGATTCCTGAAAGAAAGGCTCGTCGACCTCTCGTATCAGATTCGGGTCAAGCCAGTTTCTGTCCACCATAGAAGCAAGATGGACACTGGCTTCTTTGCCTTGTGAATCGATGTCGATGCAGAGAAAAAACTCTCCCTGAATTGCGGCGGATCGTTTGCTCTGTCGGACTCCTCGTCCACCCACCATCAAGCCCCTTCTGGGGTCATCTTCGCGCCGCCTCGCTACTCGATCCGGGTAGGCAGACAAGAGTGCCCGCTGTAACCGATGGTCAGAGCCAGCGGGTTGGTGGTGTGAGTCATGCCCCGGAATCGGTGGAGTTGGCTCAGGTGGTTGTGCTGGATTCTTCACTCGCTGGACGATAGAGCGTTGAATCTGGTCAGCAACACGTTTGGCATTTTTAATTGCAGGCAAATGGCGATGACGCGATTGCTGATTCGAAAGAATCGATTTCAAGCGTTCGACGCCGTCGGATAGATCGCAGCCATGCAGCGTTTTAGATTCATTGGGGATTCCCCGCAGCGGATCCCGTTCGGTGAGCATGGCGACGGCAAGAGCCGCTTCGTCAACGATTTTAAGTTGTTTGGCTTCCAACATGAAGCGCGCGAGCCTCGGGTGGATCGGCAGCGAAACCATCTGGCGTCCCATCCCGGTGATGTTGCCTTCTGCGTCGATTGCCGTGAGTTGGCTCAGCAAGCTTCGGGCAGTCTGCACTGCCTGCTTGGACGGCGGTGTCAGCCATGGAAAGTCAAAGACATCCCGTTCACCCCATGCGGAAAGCATCAGCAACGCGTTGGCGAAGTCGCAGCGAGTGATTTCTGGCGGATCTTCAACTGGCCGTGAACGATGAACGGCACTGGGCCACAGTCGGTAACACAAACCTGATGAGGTACGGCCTGCCCTGCCCGTTCGTTGTTCTGCCGAGGCTTGCGAGATTGATTCCAGCTGCAGTTTTGGTAACCCGATTTGGCTATCAACCTTCATCGTGCGAACCAGCCCCGAATCAATGACTCCGGTAACACCGGGAATCGTCAGTGAAGTTTCAGCAACGTTGGTCGAAAGAATGACTCGGCGTTGTTTTGAGTTTCGCAGTACCGAATCCTGGTCTTTGGCCGGTAGGTCACCGTAGAGTTTGTGGACATGGAAATCCTCGGCCCAGGTACAGGACGCGATCGCTTTTTGAGTGCGGTTGATTTCTCCGAGGCCTGGCAGAAAGACCAATACATGTCCGGATGTTTCGCTTAGTAATTGGGGTAAGGTCTGGACAATTTGGTGTTCGATAGGTTCGTGCGAAATTTGGTCACTGTGACGAATGTCGACTGGAAAGGAGCGGCCTTCGCTGATCATCGAGTGGGCGTCCCCCAGAAATTCAGCGATTGGTTCCGGCGACAAAGTGGCAGACATGACCAGCAATCGCAGTTCGGGTCTCAGCGTCGTCCGGATCCGTTGTAGCATTCCCAGAGCAAGATCGATTTCCAGACTTCGCTCGTGGAATTCGTCCAGCACGACACAGGAGACATCTTCCAGCAATGGATCGGCCTGAAGACGCCGCAGCAGAATGCCCGTCGTCATGCTGATCAACTGGGTGTCTTTGCCATGGCATTTGTCAAATCGGACATGGTAGCCAACGGTGTCTCCCAATCTACAATCCATCGATGTGGCAAGCCGGTGAGCAGCTGCGCGGGCTGCGAGTCGGCGTGGTTGAATCAACAGCGTTTTTCCATCACCCGCAGCATTTGACTTGAGAAGCGCGGGCGGAATGCCGGTTGTCTTGCCGGCTCCCGGTGGAGCTTTTAGAACAACAGGTTGTGATTGAGCAAGCACCGAGGTCAGTTCATCGAGGCAATCGATGATGGGCAAGGCATCGGGCATCACGATATTGATCCCGAATCAGAAATGGCGATATGTCTCGGAGGCATGGTCAGATTTTTTCACCGGCCCTGCGAATCTGTCATGCGACGTTCTAACTCAGAGAGTTGCTTGTCATAGGTCAGCAGGTAGTTTTGCTGCGCCTGCCACGCGGCTGCCCGTTGCCCCACGCAGGCGCGGAACAGAGGGTCGTTCTTGAGACGTTCCCGTTCGGTTTTTCGGGACTGATTGATGTTCTCGTCAGAGAGAAACAATTGGGGGTAGGTGGTTTCGAGGTCCTGTTGTTTTGCCTGCTGGTTTTCCAACAGGCCAAAGTACTCCGGTGCTTGCTCAGTGGGCGATTGATTCAGTGCATCTCGCCACTTTTCCAGACGTTCTTTCTGCTGGTTCGGAGGCAAAGACGCATGCTCCGGATGTTGCGCAATGATGTAACCTTCAATTTCTCTTGCCACGCGGTAAGTTGCGAACAACAGTTCCTTGTACTTTGCATCCTCAGCATGCAACTTCTTTTTTAAATCCGAAACTGACTGATGGATTTGCTTGTGCGAACGGAACACAGAGGGAAATCGTTCGATTTTTTCCTGATCAAGGCGATCAACTTGTGCCACCAATCGGCGATACTCGGGGTCGTTCTGGTAGAGCCGTTCGTGAGCATTGATCTTTTCGATGACGTGTTCTTCTTGCAGGGTTTTCGTAACAGGGTGCTTGGCTGCCTGAGCAATCACAGACGGCTTTTCTGTTTTTGCATCAGGGCGTTTGGTTCCGGTAAGTATTTGAACGTTGTCAATTTGAGCAGCACCGTCATCGACCTGGAATGCAAAGTACATCCGTTGTTTGTCGATGATAGGGTGCTGGGCGTAAGCGATATGATCAGGATCAAGGTGGGCGACCAACTCGTCTGCTAAAAACTCGACTGTCATCGAGTACCAGCGGTTCGGATCGAACGGGAAGGTGCATTCCCCATGCCGATAGGAAAAGTAGGGTCCATCGGGGTCCTTGGCGGTTTGCAGAAAAAAGTGGTCTGGACGAATATGAATGATCGAGTTGTAGTGCCCGCCGCTACCTGTGACCAAGCGGAGGTCCTGCGCATCACCGAGACGGAAATCAAAGCGAATCATGGCGTCCTGGAACTCCGTTTCCTTCAGGAAAATTCTTGTGTTCCCCGTTCCCGTGTCGCTTCTTGTCAACGTTTCGTTCTCAACGGACCAGTCTTTGTTGAAAAACCAGCGAGGACTCACTTGCCCCTCAGAAAAATGGTCAGCGAAGGAAAGTTGACGCGGCTGGATCAGGAGAGGCGGCGAGGGCGTGCGGGCACCTACGTTTATCCGCCATGTCGCAAGTTCCTGCTCGAGTTGTCTTGCCAGTTCGGGATGTTCGGCGGCCCGGTTGGTGGTTTCGGACACGTCAGCATCGAGCGAGTAGAGTTCTGATTTCCGGCTGCCAAAAAATTCGATTAGCTTCCAGTTGCCTCGGCGAATCGCTCCGGCAGATTGGCCGCCCAGAAAGTGTGGCTGATCGAGAGGGTAGTGCCAGTGCAGCGTCCTGTCTGGGTAGTTGGCGTCGGGTTCTCGCCACTCGGTTAGTGTGGATTGACCATCGATCACTTGCGTGGCGGGTGAAGCAACGTTGGCGGCTTCCAGCAAGGTGGGATAGAAGTCTGTGTTGATGGTGGGGAACGAACTTACTCTTTGCTTTGGCAATTGGTCAGGCCAACTGACAAGCAAGGGGACTCGGATGCCCCCCTCGTATAATTGACTCTTGCCACCGCGCAGCGGTTGGTTGCTCGTGACCTTGGTTTCGCCACCATTGTCACTCGAGAAAATGAAAATCGTATTGTTTTCAATGCCTAGTTCCTTCACTTCTTTTCGCAGCATCCCGATGCCGTCATCAATGCTCTCAAGCATGGCAGCCAAATGGGGATTGTGATCCGAGGCCCAATGATTCAGTGAATCGCCGGAATGTCCATTGTCCTGACAAAGGTAGCAGCGTTCCCGGGAACTTTTGCCAGGAGGATGCTTGTCACGGTACTTTTGAACCAGGTCCGGTTTTCCGTTCAGGATTGAATGGACTGCGTAATGGCTGAGGTAAAGTAAGAAAGGTTGGTCTCGGTTGCGGCGCACAAACTTGACGGCTTCGTTATTCATGCGGTCGACCAGGAATTCATTGTCTCCCAGGACTTTGTCTGGAATGTCCAGCCAACGGATCGGTTGTTGTCTGAAGACGTACGGCCAAAAATTTGCACCGTTGCCGACTCCTTTGACCTCTCGGGCAAAGTCCCACTGGAATCCATGGTCGCCGGGCTTGACCTCATGGGCGGCCAAATGGTGCTCGTACCCTGTGAGATGCCACTTACCAATCATTCCCGTGCTGTAGCCATTTTGAGCGAGAACTTCCGGCAGGCTGGTGTGTGACGTTGACAGGGCGTTGGCCGAATTGGGACGCAGGTAGTCAATGATGCCAATTCGTGCAGGATGTTGACCTGTCAATAATGCAGCACGGTAGGGTGAGCAGACGGGAGCAGCAGCGTAGGCCTGTGTGAACCGAATGCCATCGTTGGCGAGTTGATCGAGATGGGGCGTTTCGTTGAACCCGTTTCCGTAGCATCCAAGTTCTGACCAACCGAGGTCATCGGCCAGAACAAAGATGATGTTCGGCTTGTCCGCATGGCAATCTGACAGGTTTGCCGAACCAGCAAAGGCGACTAGCAATGTCATTAGCCAGGCAAGCGGGAAACGGTTCCGGTAAGAATGATTGTTGATGGTAGACCTCAAGTACGGATGTCAACGAGCAGGGAGTGGGTGGTGTGCCTGATTCCGGATTCTATTCTGCCCGTATTGTTTTGCCATGCGACGTTGTAGTCGCCAGTCGGAGCTAATGTTTTTGCATCTGAGATCCTCTATGCATGATCAAGAATCATTTTAAATGCCGGTCGGCGAAATCGAGGTATTGCGCCCAATCATAGTCGGTGACATCGTGCTTTCCTGTGCGTAGATGGTAGCCCACATGTCCAGACTTGACGGGGGCTTCGGCCGCTGGGAATTCTGCAGGTGGCCGTTTGTCCCCCATCCCTTGGGTGCCGAGCAATCGGTAAACCGGGTCGGCATGAACACAGGAAAGAAATTCGCCTTTGGGATCGGCCCATTTATCCTTGGTTGCACTGGCGACGTAAACCGCTCGGGGAGCGATCAGGGCAAGCAGCATGTGTTGATCAACCGGGCAGGCATTCTCGTTTTCGTTGTACTGCAGATAGTTGTCGGAGAACCAATGGGGAAAAGAGGTGTTGATTCGACCCACTGTTTCACCCACCGCCCGACGACTCAACGCCGCGCCTCCGCAACCAGAATTGTTACTGATCACCAGCTTGAAGCGAGGATCGCTGGCTCCTGCCCACAATGAGGTTTTACCAAGTCGGGAGTGCCCGATGACCGCGACGCGTGAGGCGTCAATTGCATCATCCTGCTCAAAGTAATCCACCGCTCGCGACAAACCGTAGGACCACGCTGCAATGCTTCCCCAGCGTTCGCCCTCAGGAACGGAAGACATCTCTTGTTCGAATTGCGGGTGGATGCCGTTTTTAAAACCATCTGCAAAGTCGGGGTCAATGTCACCGTAATAAATTGTGACCAGGCCGTAGCCGCGATCAATGATCGTTTCGATCTGCCATCGTCCCGCCGCAGTACCCCGGCTCGATTCCATGGCCCGATTGTTTTTGCCATCATTACGATTGCGGACCCAATTTTTGGTGATGCTGATGTCCTTCGCGGCATCGACCGTATGGTTCCCTTGAAAATTCAGCCCGACAAAGACCGGCACGCTGGGGGATGACTTGGGGGTGTAGATCAGAAGTCGCATTGTCGTGCTTTGGGATCCGGTAATCATCCTGACATCGACCTCACGTCGAATGGCCTTGCCCTTGATTGCGTCGCGCTTTTCACTGACAAGTTCGTATTGAATCTCGCACGCCGCAGGACTACGTCCATACACCTGAGTCTTGAAAAGTTCCAAAACTTCAGGTCGACGCGATTTGTGCCACATCGAAGCGTCGGTGATGCTCGCACCCTTCGTCGTGACAAGCGCTGATGGAAGTTCATAGGCAGGGATCGCCGATTCATCGTAATTGGGTACAAAACGATTCTGGGCGAAAGCGCTGGCGTGAAAGCTGAGGATGACGAGCAAGCCAATGGGGTGGGCGATAGACTTCACGGCATGTTCCGGTAGGTGGGCTGAACGAATGGATGTGGCTCTTGATTACCGCAGTCCAGATTACCGCAGTCCAGATTACCGCAGTCCAGTGTGGGACCGGGGATTCTGATGCTCATTGAGTCTACTCAATTCAGGGCGATCTGATGTCGTTTTAAGTCGACAAAGTTGTATCTGTGGCCTTCTTCTTCGTTCGGTCCGCACCGCCGAGAATCAATCGTTCCCAATCTTCACCATGAAGGCGTCCGCTCAGGTGCAACCACCCGTCACTGGCTCAGATTCCTGATCACAATGATCGGCAGTGGGAGATTCGTCGAGTCGTTCTTGAAGTGAAATCGTACCAATTGCAGTACCCACACTGGTCGATTGGTGGACAACGCCCCTGACTCTGCTCTGAACCGTTATTCTGCTCTGAACCGTTATTCTGCGTGAACTGGCATTCCGTTCCGTCGACGCGGTGTGAGTGCCTCTTAGTCCAGCAGTTCGTGGAGATGGTTAGTCCAGCAGTTCGTGGAGATGGACGAAGGTTTTCCCCAACCTCCCACCGTAGTTCCCAGCACTGATTTTCAGTAGGCCTGGGGTTTCAGCCGCGGCCCGAATTGCGTTTCGGGTGGCGTTTTGTAACGCATTCAAATCACGTCCGTTGATGATGATTTCCATGATGCTTGAAACACCATCCGGAACCATGGAAGCCTCTCCCAGTTTTTCTTTCAGGGTAGGGCAGTACTCTGCGTACGTTGCAGCGATCAGGAAATCGTAACTGCTGCCCGCTTTGGAACCGCTGGAGGCGACTCCACCAGGAAACGTGGTGATTGAATCGGGGGTTTGCTCCGCTGCACCTGCGGCCCGTTCAGCGGCGTCCAAGGCGGTATCCTCATCGGCACCAAAAAACCAGAGGTTGCCACCCATGACTCCGTCCTGAAAACCAAATCGTCGGGACAGAAAAAACTCTCCGCCGAGAATCGGGATCACCCAGCCTTTTTCTTCATAACGAACATCGCGGAATTGATGGCGATCACCAAACAGAGCTACTTTTCGCCCCAGTTTAAAATAGTCTTCGGTATCCAGGTAATTGAAGCATCGGGCAGTGGGACACGTCAGGACATTTTGGCTGATCCGAGCCAGCATGACCTTTTCGAGTTGCTTGCGGCGGTTCTTCAGGAAGCGGGGAACATGAAACTGCAGCACCGCACCGACGCGGCCATCAGGTGTGCCACCCTCTGCCGCCTGTTCCTCGTCAATCCACTGCGAAACTCCTGCTTCGCAGTCACACATGATGGTGCTTGAGGCGTGCCCCGTCGCCGCGTTGACGCAGTGTTTTAACCACTTTTGATCACGGGCAGTGACAAGCACCTCACCGTAGATGCTTCGGAATGCTTCTGCGTATGTATCTTCGACCAACTGCTTGAGATCTGTCATGACTCAATTTAACCCTTGCGACCGATGCCGTCATAAACTTTGGATTCTGTAACAACCTTGTCCATGAAAATGTCATGATCCTGCATCGGGATCCCGTCAAACATCTGACACTCAAAAGCTAGCGAGATTAGTGGGGTTTCTGCTTTTGCATTCTCGAGCAATTTGTCGTAGTAGCCTTTGCCATGGCCCGTTCGGCCGCCACGTTCATCAAACGCGACACCCGGAACCAGGATCAAGTCAAGGTTGCCGACATCGATGCGTTTTGCCGCTACATCCCTTAGATCGGCTCTAGGTTCCAGAATCTTGTACATCCCGGTTTCAAGCTCATCCATTGATTCGAGATGGAAAAGTTCCAACTCACCCTCCACACAGTACGGGATCACGATGCGTTTGCCGCTGGCCAGAGCAGCTGGTAATGCATGACGTGTTCTCGCTTCGTCCCTCACATCGACGTACCACATCACGCAATTCGCTGCCACGTAGTCGGGCAATTGCATGACTCGATCGGTGATCTGGACGCTTACCTGTTCTTTGTCTGCCTGGGCTTTCCGGGCGGCATGAGCCGCTTTGCGAATTTCTGTCTTGCGTTCGGCAAGTTGTTCCGTGGACATCGGTCGCTTTGGGATAGAGGAGATAGAAGGGATGGCGGTTGGAATGTGTGGAATGTAGCCCCAAAAAGGCGTTTTGCGTAGGACCGGCGATCTGTTCGCCCGGGATCATTCGGCTGCCGCTCAGGTACAGTATCGCGTGACAAGTGTCTTATCGCGTGACAGGTGTCTTCAGGGCAGGTCCTATGGGTGAGCTTTGCGGTCACGGTAGCCAAGTAAAAAACACCCGGTTGCATTTCTCCCTCATGTGACAGCTTGTCCGGTCTGAACTTGGATGGACCAAGGCCGCCGGGATTTCAGGCAAACGATTGTTATAACTCTGCAAACCTGCGAGCCGGTTCTGTCCATGCATCGGGGTTTTGGGGTTCATATTGCTGGGTGTCGAAACTGTCGCGAACCAGCACACGTGCTGCTTTTACCGAATCAAGGCTTCGGGTACCGATCATCTGCATCAATACATTCCCAATCGCAGTCGCTTCGACCGGGCCAGCAATCACGGTTCGATTACAGGCGTCGGCTGTCATCTGACAGAGCAAGTGATTCAGTGAGCCACCACCCACAATGTGAATGGTGTCGATCCGGTTTTCGACGAGTGACTCCAGCATTTCCAAACAGACGCGGTATCGCAACGCCAACCCTTCCAAGGCAGCACGGAATAGGATCGCTTCGTTCGCTGGTGGCTGCTGACCTGTGCGTTCCGCCAATTCCTCGATGGCCGTCATCATGTCATCAGGTGCGATCAGTGAAGGATCATCCGGGTTCAATAGCAAAGCAAAAGGTTCCGCTGATTTGGCGGCGTTGACCATGTCGTCCCATGAGGGTGGTGTACCTCGCCGCTCCAGCGATTTGCGAATCTGCTGAAAGACCCACAAGCCTCCGATGTTTTTTAGCAGTCGCGTGCTGCCATCCACTCCACCTTCGTTGGTGAAGTTCAATTCTGAACAAAGCGAGTTGATTCTTGGTTCGGCTAGCTCACATCCCATCAGAGACCACGTGCCGCTGCTGATGTAGCACCAAGTCGGTTTCTCGGGTGCGAAGTCATCCACCGGCACGGCCAGAACAGCCGATGCGGTGTCATGCGTCGCGGGTACCACCACGGGAACTCCGTCCAGTCCCGTTACTGAAGCCACGGACGGTTGAACAGGTCCGAGCGTTGCACCTGGTTCAATAGGGTCGATGAAAATGTGTCGCGGTAAACCAAAACGCTCTATCAGATCATCGCTCCAAGTTTTTGTTCTTGGATCGAGCAACTGCGTGGTCGATGCATTCGTCACTTCAATGCTGCGTTTTCCGGTCAGCAACCAGTGAAAGCAGTCTCCAATCATCAGAAATCCGTCGGCGATGCGGAGTGATGTTTCGTCGGCCAACCGCGCAGCAACCAATTGGTGAAGGGAGTTGATGACCATGAACTGAACGCCGGTTGCTGCAAAAATCTCCTCCCTGGGTACGATCTCAAACGACTTTTCAAGTATCCCAACCGTTCGCGCGTCGCGATAAGTGCGGGCTGGACCAGCAAATAAGTCCTGTTCATCCAGCAGGATGTAATCGACCCCCCACGAGTCGACTCCCACCGATGCGATGTTCGAATACTGGTCGGAGGCGGTCCGCAGACCGGTCAGGATTTCCTGCCACAGTTGGGCCAGGCCCCACTGCGTTGAGTTCTGGATTCGAACCGCATCATTGGCAAAGCGGTGTACCTGTTCGAGTTCAAGCCGGCCCTGCCTGAGGAATCCGGCAATCACGCGGCCACTGGAACCCCCCAAATCGATCGCTAGGTGTACAGACGTATCGTTCGTGGACATGGCAAGCTCCCCAGAAATGTTCGGATCGATGAATTGATAAGCGTATCGGGTAGATTCCGGGCTAGAAACCGGCCGGAAAATGGGTTGTTTGGGGTGTTTGATTACCGAGGGTCTTTCGGCGCGATTAGAGCCGGTTTGGTGGGTGAGCTAATTCAGATACCCCACCCTAGGAGTGTTGGTTCTGTAGCTAGCTATGCAACGGTGGCAGCTTGGGATGGCGGACCAAAAAAGGCATGGATTTTTTAAACCTCGTTTACCAAACAGTTTACCGCTCAAGGTCGATAAACTGCCCGTTGAAATCCGATATCTGCAGTTGACCGAACTCGCCAACCGCGTACTCTAGGAATGCAGAAGGAGCGGGCATGATCTTGAGGTCATGCCCTTTTTTGACGACCTACAGAAACGAATCATTTGAATGCAAGTCTATGACAGCATTCGAGTTAGGTAAAGACTGTCGCCTCCGCGGCAGTCGCCTAGGGTCTTCTCCTATCTTCCGCGAGTTCGCCTCGCGTGGGGTTTGCGCGGTCAGCTTGCGGCCACGGGTTGACGTCGTTTGGCGGTCGTGACGGATGTCTACGAACGCTGCCGAAACCTCACGGACCGGGCACATGAAGTGCCCGGTCGCGAACGCTCGCGAGAGGCATTGCTGAAACATTTCTGGAGGGCTGATTGAAATGCCATTCCATGCATTCCGAATCGGATCTCGTGTTAAGTTTCCATCACCAGATTGATCTCGCCACTCTCCCATGCATCAAGGAAGGCTGGCAAACTGGGAAGCATGTTGACCGCATTGCGAATTTCTTCTCGACGAAGCCAATGCACTTCGGCAACTTCTTCGGGATTGGCAACCGGCGTCGTCTCAGAATCCAATTCGGCGATCCACCAAGCAAGTTGGGTGCCCCGTTCTGTCACGCTGCGCCAGCACATGCGTTTGGGGGTTACATCGATGGTGAGTTCTTCCTGCATTTCCCGAACCAGTGCTTCACTTTCTGTCTCTCCCTGTTCAATCCCGCCGCCGGGAAGACATAGCATGCCAGGCGCGGTGACGGTTTGAGATCGACGGATGATTAACAGGCGGTCGTCGCGGAAAATCACTCCGACGACACCACGTTCTCGGGACGCGGATTGGTCTTGCTGTGCTGTATTCATGCCGATGCTTTTAACGCGCATCTCGTAGCAAGACAATTGAGGGTGGGATATTGAGGGTGGGATCAGGTACTCTGTGAACGGTCACGTAGGACCGCCTGTCCATTTGCTACATGTCCATTTGCGGTGAACTGAAATCGAAGCTGACAATCAACAATACCTTCAAGGCCCACAGGCCGCTGAAGCCCTGAGAATCATCCAGCGACTCCGCGATTCGGGGTTCGTTGCTTATCTTGCTGGTGGTTGTGTTCGTGATGCGCTGTTGGGAAAGCCGCCCAAGGACTATGACGTTGCGACCGATGCGACTCCGGAAGCGGTTCGCGGAGTATTTGGCAAGCGGCGAACGATTGCGTTCGGCGCTTCGTTTGGCGTCATTGGGGTCTTGCCCCCGACGGATCGTTCACAGCCAGAGCGTGACGGATTGGATCAGGAATCATCGTTTACAACATCCCAAGAGCCAGGACAACGGCAAGGCAGAGCACGTCGTGCAAGCGTCGAGCCGACTGAGGTAGCTACCTTTCGCAGCGACGGTCATTACAGTGATGGTCGCCGGCCAGACTCGGTTCATTACGGAGACGCTCGCAATGATGCCTTGCGGCGAGACTTCACCATCAACGGCCTGTTCTATGATCCACAGGAAGAGCAGGTCATTGACTATGTGGGAGGTCAGTCAGACTTGGCTGCGGGAATCCTGCAGACCATCGGTGATCCGTTGCTGCGTTTTGGTGAAGACCGTTTGAGGATGTTACGGGCCATTCGGTTTGCCACGACGCTTGAATTCGAGATACATCCCACGACGCTGGATGCTCTTCAGCAGCATGCCGATGATATTTCTGTTGTGAGCGGTGAGCGGATCGGCGCAGAGATGCGGCGAGTTCTTGTTTCTGTGCGGGCGATCGAAGGATTAAGGTATCTTGTGACCAGCGGGATCCATCGGGTGGTTTTGCCGGAAATCGTTGACCTAGACTGGGATCGGCTTCATCGCCTGCTGGTTCAGACTGATCCTCGCAGCTTTCCACTGGCGTTGGCATGCATTGGTGTGGTGATCCCCGACTCGCATGAGGGTTTATTGGCTATCGACCGTCGCTGGCGACTGTCGAGCGAGGAGTTGCGTCAGGCTTCAACAGCAGTGCAGAACTGGGAAGTCCTGATCAGAGCGAGTGCTTTGCCGTGGTCGGCGGTACAACCAAAACTGGTTCTCCGCGATACGAGTTTCATTGTTGCTTTGGCTGAGGCGGTGGCTGCTGCCGATGGCATTTCAACGGACGGTTTAGAGCTGGCAAAACGGGCTTTGGAATGGCCCGCCGAGCAACTCGATCCCGCCCCATTGTTGACCGGTAGCGATTTGAAGGAACTTGGTTTTCAGCCTGGCCCCCAATTCAGCAAACTCCTTACATCGCTGCGTGAAAGTCAGTTGGATGGTGAGCTGACGACACGGGAACAGGCCGTTGAATGGTTGCGGCATTCGGAATCGTGAGGACTCGAATCAAGGATCCTTCGCGATCAGGATCCGTATCTTGCTGGCGTGATCATTTCTGACTTCTAGCACCTCGGCGGTCGCACCCTGCAGTTGGATTGTGTCACCTGGTTTCAGAATCTTCTGCTGATGGTCCATCAGCAATCCACTCAAGGTGTCAGCTTCGTTGGATTCTTCCAGCAGCAGTCCAAGTTCGCGGCGTGCTTCGTCGAGACCGGTCGATCCGGCGACGAGAAACTCGTCAGGACCAGCGGGAACGACATTCGGATCTTCACTATCAAACTCATCTTCTACGGAGCCAACAATTCGCTCGAGCACGTTTTCCAGCGTCACGACTCCAGTGACCGTTCCAAATTCGTCCAGAACGAGGGCCAGCAGCTGATGGGTGGCTTGGAAATGACGCAAAACGACACTGACAAGCATCGTTTCAGGTACCTTTTTCGGCGGCCGCATCACCGATCGAATATCAAAGTCAGCCGAATCAAGATCGATTCCCAACAGGTCCTTGATATGGGCCACGCCGACAACCTCGTCAAGCGATCCGTCGCAGACTGGGTAACGGGTGTGCTTGGTCCGTCGTACCTGCTCAATGATATCCGGTAGTGATTGATGGATATCAAAGAATGCGACATCGCCTCGTTGAACCATCACTCGACGCACAATGATGTCGTCAAATTCAAACACGTTGTTGATTAATGAATGTTCATTGCGAGTCAGGTAGCCGTGTCGATGGGCTTCACGAAGCAGATCGCGGACCTCTGTTTCCGAGGCAGGTCCATCGTGTTCCGAACTGCCGGTGATTCCGAAAATTCGCAACAACAGTGTGGTTGTTTCATTAAGCACGGCCAGAAAGGGGAACAGGATGATGTAGAAAAACCTAAGCGGAGCAGCACACCACAGCAGCATTGCCTCAGGGCGGCGAATGGCGAATATTTTGGGGAACTGCTCACCCACCACGAGGTGTAAGGTGGTGATGGCAATGAAGGCGGTAGCGAAGCCACACCAGTGAATCATCTGATCATCAGCCAAGCCGATGGCGTGAAATACAGGCTCGATGAGTTTGGAAAAGGCGGGTTCACCCACCCATCCCAAGCCCAGGGACGCCATGGTGATACCCAATTGGCAGGCCGAAAGAGATTTGTCCATTCGGGTGGCCAACCAGCGGGCGGTTGCAGCAAAAGCCCGCTTATCCTTGACCATTTGCTCGATGCGAGAGAGCCGGACCTTTACCAGCGCGAACTCGGCTGCCACGAAAAAACCGTTCAAAATGATCAATATCAGTGCCCCAGCGAGGTACAGGGTGTTTTCCATTGATGCTCCGATGAGGGTAAACCAGACAGTGAGAGGGGCGGTGTTTGCCGGTTGAGTGTGCAAAATATCGGTTTTTCGGCTCGCGATGCACCAACAAGGTGCATTCGGGGGAGATTCTATCGCAAATGCGGATGGATCGTCGCGGTTGGTTCCAATCCGGCTGTGGAGTGTTGAATGACCTTGACCCCTTGAACCCACTCGGACTAATTCTACAGGGAAATTGACTCATGTCTGTTCCCGCTCCGGCCCAACCATGGAAGGTTGTATGATGGGTGATCAACCCACTAACGTCCCACTTTTGGACATTAATCGAGATAATCGTCCGCATCGTGACGAATTTGTAGAAGCACTCACGGCGGTGGTCGACAGTGGTCGCTTCCTGTTTGGACCTGACGTGGTCGAACTGGAGAGTGAAGTGGCTGCTTACAGCGAGGTCGACAATGCGGTCGGCTGTGCTTCTGGAAGCGATGCCCTGTTGTTGGCATTGATGGCCTTGAACATCGGCCCCGGCGATGAAGTGATCGTGCCAAGTTTTACGTTCTTTGCGTCGGTCAGTTGTATCACGCGTCTCGGTGCGACCCCCGTTTTCGTCGACATCAGGCCTGATACGTTCAACATTGATGTTGATAAGATTTCAGAGGCGATTACGGACAAGACCAAAGCGATCATTCCAGTCCATCTGTTTGGGCAGTGTGCTGAAATCGACCGGATTTGCCAGATTGGGTGCGAGCATGATTTGCCCGTCATCGAAGACGCCGCACAGGCGATTGGGGCGGCTTACCATTCCCGACCAGCTGGTAGCTGGGGTTTGATTGGCTGCTTCAGTTTCTATCCGACCAAGAACCTCGGCGGCATGGGGGATGGCGGAATGTTGACCTCATGTGACGCAGCTATGGCTGATCGTCTTCGCTTGTTCGCTGGACATGGCATGCGGCCCCGCTACTATCATCAGGTTGTTGGCATCAACAGCCGGCTTGATACCTTTCAAGCTGCTGTGCTGCGAGTCAAGCTCCGCCATCTGCCTGCAGCTGTTGAATCACGATCGGACATTGCCGCTCGATACAACAGGATGTTGGCAGAGAAAAATCTGGTTGGCGATGACGCCATTGTACTTCCGACGCATGATCCGAACGCTTTTCATGTCTGGAACCAGTACGCCATTCGCGTTCCTGGTGGAAGGCGTGATGCACTCCGTGCGCACTTAGCAGAGAACGGAGTCGGAAGTGAGATTTACTATCCGGTTCCGATGCACCAGCAAGAGTGTTTCACTTACTTGCAGGCAGACCGTTCGAATTTGGTCGAGACAGAGAAGGCAAGCGAGGAAGTGCTGAATCTGCCGATCTTCCCAAGTCTGACCGAAGCAGAACAGTGTCGCGTGGTTGATATGGTTGCTGACTACTTTGCGACCGGGATTAACAAAATCGCCGCTTGATCGATCATCACTGGTCGATCATCACTGGTCGATC
>JAPKCI010000396.1 GCA_028823035.1 Rubripirellula sp. | reverse complement strand
AAGGGCGCACCGGATCACGGACACGCGATTCTGTACGGCACTGTTTTCAAAGACGGTGACACGTTTCGCATGTGGTATCTCGGAATGATTCAGACCGAGACAGAAAAAGGTCAATCGCCCGACTGGTGGCGGCCGATGTGCTATGCCGAAAGCAAGGACGGCGTGAACTGGACCAAGCCTGAACTGGGACTGGTCGAATTTGGCGGCAACAAAAAGAACAACATTTGCCTGATTGAAGGGTCCGTTCAGTCGATGACGCTGGTCAACGATTTTCTTTCGGTCCTGTACGAGCCGAACGATCCCGATCCGAGCCGTCGATACAAAGTGGCCTACATCGCTCACATGCCCTACGACGATATCAAGGGAGGCATGAGCAACATCGGTGTCAAAGAACGTCGAGTCGCAACAACCATCTGCGCGACCAGTGCCGACGGCTTGAGCTGGAAAGTGGAGGGAGACCGTCCGGCCAACGCGGGCGGGGAACGGTTCGAAGTGTCGTCACTTTATCGCTTTGGCGACTTTTATTACTCGACCGGGCAGCTTCTCTCGCCGTGGACATGGCGTCCGGACGGCAGCAAGACTGGCCGCACCACATTGGCCTTCCGGTCTCCCGACTTTAAGACGTGGTCACTGGCAACGGCTCACGCCTACTCACGCCCGGGGCAACTGACTGACCCTGCCGTTGTGGGCGAGCAGGGGCACATGGGCATGGGACTGTGGAATCGCGGCAACGTGATGGTCGGTCTGCATGGCATGTGGCAGGACGCGACAACGGCACCGGAAAAGGGAGAGAGCTGGAACAAAGGCGTCCAAATCGATCTCGGCCTGGTCGTCAGCAATGACGGCGTGAATTTTCGCGAACCTGTACCTGATTTCAGGATCATCGCTCGCGGTGAACCGGGTGAATGGGATGACGTCGCTTTGCTGCAGAGCCACGCCTTCGTAAATCACGGTGACCGTACAATGATGTGGTATTCACACTGGGACACGTCCGGCAAACTTAAGACGATGGAGATCGGGCTGGCGACCTTGCGGCGAGACGGCTTTGGCTACCTGTCAGCTCAAGAAGACGACAACGATTCCGAGTTCATCACCGACTTTTTTGAACTCGATGAGAGTGAGACAATCCACTTGAACGTCTCAGGAGTTTCGCCGGACGTGCCGTTGACGGTGGAACTTCTGAATCGTCGAGCCCAGCTGTTAGCGGATTACTCCACGACTGTTTCCACCAGTGGCCTGCGGGTACCAGTCGTCTGGTCAAAACCTGCGACTGCCGGCCGGAAACGAGCGTTAAGAGTTCGCTACCCCATTGGCAGTCCGGCACAGGTCTATGCGGTTTACATCGCCGGGCAGAGTTCACGTCAGGAATAGTCTCGAAGTCAGATCGTCTTTTCAGCAGATCCTCCGATCCGTCTACCAACCACTAATTCACCATGAAACGCCTCTCCTTGTTCGTATCCGCCGCTGCCTTGCTGGCGGCTCATTGTTTTTCCGGCGAGAAGCTCAATACCCCCTCGAATCGGCTTGTTCTCAAAAATCACATTGTTGGCTTGTGGCTGATGGGGCAATCTCTGTGCGACGGTTCTGAATCTCTGCCTCTCGTCACGCCGACCGATCCAGGATGGGGAAACTACAGGTTCAAACGCGGGGTGCGCACCTGGGTTTACGGTAATCATGGTGACAACCCTGAACAGCGACCCGATGAACAGTTCGCCTTCGTGCCTCTCACCGCGACGAAGCATGGCGGACTGGGTGAAACGATCGCCAATGGCCTGGCGGATCATTTGAAAGCTGCGGCCCGGCCGCAGCAGATTCGAGACAATGCGGATCTTGTCGAAAGGACTTTCACCCAGCCGCAGGCAGAATCCCCACACTATCTGGCCGCTTATGCGGGCCAGGGTGGGCGTTTGATTGATGAGATTTCCGGGGTTGATCAGTCCACCGATCCCCGCACTCCATCCACAAGGCAGCAAGGTGGCGGCTATTACCAAACCAGTCTCGACGACGCCCGTCGCGCCAGAGTTCAAGCTGAAGCGATGGGAAAAGACTTTGCAATCGCCGCTCTGATCTGGATGCAGGGCGAAGCGAATGGCGGCTCAACTGGTGGAATCGTGCCAGCTCGATGGGAGAAGGAACTGACTCAGCCAGCAGGACATAATTGGTATCGCGACCGGCTGATCCATTACCGAAAGCAATGGTCTAAGGATCTGCAGACGATCACGGGACAAGCTGGCGAAATACCCATGTTTACCTATCAGACGCTGGGCCCGGCTGGCGAGGCTCAGCTGATGGCGGCGGACCGGGATCCCAACATCACGATGGTCGGTCCTCACTACATGGTCCCGAGTGCTGTTAACAGTCGCTACGCGGGGAAGTATGGCGATCCGATTCACATGTCAGCCGATGGCGAACGCTGGTACGGCGAACAGGTTGGCAAAGTCGTTCATCGTGTCCTCACAGAAGGCGAGGCATGGCAGTCCCTGCGTCCGCGAAAAGCATGGATCACACCGGACCGGACCAGTGTGCTGGTAGACTTCCAGGTTCCGCGCCCTCCGCTGGTACTGGATCAGACATTTCTTGCTCGCCAACAGTATGCGATGAGCGAGGGCTTCCAATCGCTCGACGGATTCCAGATTCGAGACGCAGCCCGTGCAGTTTCAGCAATCACCACCGTCGAAGTCGAATCGTCCACGCTCATTCGAATCCGGTTGGCGGTGCCTCTTAAAGCAGATCCAAAATTCACGCTCAGTTATGGCCTGCCATACGCCGGCCAAGTCGGGAACATTGTCGGCATTCGAACAGGCCCTGTGGTTGCCGACCAGCCAACAACCGAACTGCTTCTCGACGGAAACGTTGGCGACCAACTGAAACCACTGATCGCCGAAGGAGCCTTCTATGTCACCAATATGCTCGTTGGCAACGCCTATGCGCGAGCACCGATTCGCTACGTATCCGAAGACGATGGAATCACCGTGCTTCGATTCGAGAATCGCGAACGCCGAAACAACACGGACTTTGCCGTGGGGCAGACGCTCACCACATTACGTCCTTACTCATACGGGAACCTGCGGGACTCCGATTCCGAGAAAGCACTCTATCGGTTCGCGGACTCAGCTTATGGCACTCGTGTCGGGCAATCCTATCCGTTGTGGAACTGGTGCGTTATCTTCAATCACTTTCCCATTTCAGAACAATGAAGTGCTGACACACCTGTTTCTTACACGTCATTAAAAATGATCTGGAGAAAGGGGCCGATGGCGAGGTATCTAGAAAGGATTTACCGGTGCGGCATCACCCCTGAATGGTCGAAAAAGCGAACTGCCGGGACTCAGAGTTGTCGCAGCACTCTTTGGTAGACGTGTTACCCGCCGGCAATTGCTAATTCTACGGAGCGACTTCGATTCCGACCGGACAGTAGAAGTATCTGGCCTGACGTAGGAACCAGATCGCGAAATCATTTGCACCTAGATCGGCGGCAGTGAGAACGGCGGCAGTCCAGATCGAGTGCATTATCTCACTCGAAGCGACGACGGCACGACGTGACATAGTCATCCTACCGCTGTGCTGGCTCTGTTCAAGGGAATGACAACTCATGCTGGATCCATTGCAGATGGCAATTTGTGTTGTCCTGACTACGTGGGACGAATCAATCTCTGCTCGGCTGTTGCGGAAAAGGGCAGCCATGTACTTCGGATTCGGAGAGTGGCTCTACTACGTGTGTAAGCTGACCAGGTATTGCCCTCCAGTGGTCGCGATTTCAGTGTGCACCTTCAGGTTAGGAGAGAGGCGCGAGAGTCGATCAATGAGCCAGGCGGCAACCACGTCGGCGTCTTCACGCGTGGGGCAACGAGCCATGGCTTCGCGCCCACGCTTTCGTTCAAGTCGCTCAGCTGCTGCGATTATTGGTGCCGGGTCAACGACAATCAGGTGATCCGGCCAGGGCACCACTGAATCATTTGCGCCCTTGCCCGTGTTGCAGCTCTTGTGCGCCAAACGATCTGGCAGCAACTTTCCTTTGTCCTGTTTTCTTTTTTTCGCGCGGGCCTTGGTGATGCGAGTGTCCACACTGGCAGCACGAGGGTCGTTGGGCGACATATCGCGGTCGACCGGTTCATCACACAGCCAACACCGCCATCCATCGGCCTCGCCTACGTCATTAAGTTGTCCCATCCGTTTTTATTCCTGAATTCGTTGAGCGATACATGGATCGCTGGTCACATCCTAGCAAGACCACCGCAACCTATCCTGCCTACGAGGGTTAGGCCATCCCGTGATTGCCCCCTGCACACCAGAAACGGGGCACACCAGAAACGGGGCACACCAGAAACGGGGCACACCAGAAACGGGGC
>JAPKCI010000109.1 GCA_028823035.1 Rubripirellula sp. | reverse complement strand
GCCGGTGCGGCGCGAGAACTCGCGCTGAAAACTCCAGAATGTCGTGACGGACAGCACGGCTGGCCATCATGGTTCCTAAGTAGGGTGGTGGTGTGCGGGTCGTAAAGCTTCCTGAACGTGGCTCCAGGACGGTCCATTTTCGAGGTAATCTAACGACCACGACGATGCAAACAAAACTTTTCGGCATCTATCCTGTAGAATCCGTCACCGAACAATTCGATCTCAGCCATCGAGCTGGGTACAATGAGTCTTGAGCAAGTACAACAGAATATTCGCAGCGGGGAAACTGAAGACCTGGAACGCCCATGACCAAGTCCAATCCGTACTCGTCACCGAAAGACGAACAAGAATCGAAAGCACTGGTTGCTAAATCACCGTCCACGAAGCGGCTATGGGTCGCATTTTCGGTGGCGCCGTCGGTAGCGCCTCTGGTTGCCGCGATCGTCGTTTGTGTCGGTGCGTTTGCCTATCAGGCGACCCATCCGGAAGACGTTGAAGTCAATCCAATGTCTATGATTATCGCGCCCGCCATCCTGTTGATTACGGGGATTCCGGCGTCATACGCAGTCGCCGGCACCATTGGTATGCCCATCGCCTTCTGGTTGCGAAATCGCGAGAGGCTCAACGGCTACTCGGTGCACGCTGCGGCAGGCCTGGCGACGGTAGCGATCGCTGTGGGGTTAAGGACTCTTGCCTTGCCGATAATTCATTCGGAACGTGGAGAACTGCCCGGCCTTGCTGAGTGGGTGGTGGGAGCACTAGTCATTTGCGTGTCACTTCTGCCTTTCATACTGCTGTCGGCGACGACATTTTGGTTAGTTGGTGTTCGATGGCAAGGACAAGTTACTTCTAAATAGACGAACAAGAGAAAATGCAGTCTTGAATGCTAGAGGGCCGTGAACACGATCGCCAAATGAATGCGCAGAGATCAACAACGAAGACAATCATCGCAACGCTGCTTCTCCTCGGTATCGCCGTCGGCGGTGGAGGCATCTGTCTTTTCCAGTCGTGGAAAATAACCAGACAAGTGGCACTCGTTACGGCCAACCGCGACTTCCTTTCTGAAGCCCTCCCTGATGCCACCAACCGCTATCATCAGAAACATGTCGTCTTCCCCGATTCTGTTGAGCGATTCCGGTTTGATGGCGCGGACGAGAAGCTGGTGGAGGAATTGGTGCAGCGGTATGAGTTGAAGCCCGCCCAAGAACCTGCGGAGAAGCAGATATTGACTTACGAATCACGAAACAACCTCCTCGAGAACGCCCGATTTTTCAAGGATGATGGCCAGATCCTGCGAAACAAGGCGGAGAAGACAGAACCAGTCACTACAGGGAATGCAGGCTCGCGCCCGGGTCCCCGGCTTTCACCGTCAGGTAGCGAAAAGCCCCTACGTACGACTAATGCGACCGAATCGACTGTACGTCGACCGCTGATTTTTCAACAGGAAAGAACATGCGAATAACGCCAGCTCTTCTCTTGATCGGCAAAGGAATGGTGATTGTCAACTGAGCTTCCACCCTTTGCGATAATCTCGCTTGATGTACTGTTCTGCATCGGGCGCGTTGGTGGCTCGCATCTGCTTAGTATCCCACTGGATTTTCTTGCCGGAACGATACGCGACGTTGCCGAGGTGGTTTGCCTCCGTCAGTAAACCGGCGTATTCAAAGTTGCTCAGTGTCGGATCGCCGCCTTTGCATGCGTTGACCCAGTCCTGGTGATGGCTGGTCGAACGTGGGATGAACGGGTCGGGACCTTTGAAATCAGTGAAACTTTCTTCTGGAAGCAAAACATGTTTCTTATAATCGGATAACAGCATGCCTTTTTCACCGATGAATAAGTGACCGTTGGCCCACTGAGGGATACCCTTCTCTTTCCAGATTTGAGGCTTTTCCAATCCCTGATACCAAGTGAGTTTCACTGGTGGCAAGACGCCGCGAGCGCCGTATTCATAGGTCGCCTGCATCGAAGCTGGAGCCATATCGGAATCAGGGCTGGGTCCCATGGCTTCGACCGTCAGCGGCGCTTCGAGTTTCAGAGCCCAGAAAGGGAGGTCGATTAAATGGCTGCCCAGATCGGACATCGTGCCGTTACCAAAGTCCCACCAGCGGTACCATAAAGGACCCTTGAAATAATCGTTGTGGAATGGCCGGGCCGGAGCCGGTCCCTGCCAAAGGTCCCAGTCGAGACCGGCAGGTATAGGTTGAGATCTTTTTGGTTTGCGAATAACGATAAAGCGATCCTTGGCATCGCGGGCCGCCTGCTCGCTTTCGTGCCAGCCCCAGGCGCGCGAATGCCAGACGTGACATTCACGAACCTTGCCAATCACGCCTGACTGAATCAGTTCGACCACCCGGCGATAGTTATCGTTGGCGTGGTTTTGCGTTCCCATTTGCGTGACCACTTTCGCGTTGCGGGCCGCCATGCGAATGATACGCGATTCTTCGATGTTGTAGGTCAGCGGCTTCTCACAGTAGACATGCTTACCCAATTGAAGCCCCGGCAACGTTGCAAAGGCGTGCGTATGCTCGGGAGTCGATACCACCACAGCGTCAAACTCTTTTTGGTGGTCAAACAGTTCGCGGAAGTCAGTGGCTCGTCGAGCTTTGGGGTGAAGACTCGAAGCAAAATCCAGTTTGTCCTTGTTGACATCGCACACAGCGACAATATTTTCTGACTCGAAATATTCGATATTACGTTTTCCACGATTACCAATTCCAATCATCGCGATGTTCAGTCGCTCGTTCGCGCCACTCGCTCGCAGGATGCTCGGCGAGCTCAAGGCCGCCCCGGCCGCGGCGCCGGTTTGCAGAAACGATCGACGATCAAAACGTTGGATAGGCATGATGTTCTTCTGTTGAGAAGGCAGTAGGGATACAAAAATACGAGGGGGGAAGCCTGTGGTTACATTTTCAGTTTCAACGTGTTTCTTTCACCCACTGATTGAGTGTTTCAAGCAGTTCACGGGCTATTTCAGGCTGTGCTGATGCGAGGTCGTTTCTCTCGCCTTCATCGTCACTCAAACGATAGAGTTCGGTTTCATTTTGTTCCATGTAATGAACAAGTTTCCAGCCATCCTTCAAGATTGCCTGGCAGGGCTGTGTGCCATGCACGTTCACATGCGGATACCACCAGGCGAGGAATGGGCGATTTAAGGTATTCTTGTCGCCCTGGATCAATGGAACGAGCGAGCGTCCGTCCACGGTCTGCTTTGGCAATTGCTTGGAGCCGATTAACTCCAGAAGCGTCGGGCAGATGTCCATCGTAATCACAGGTTCAGATATTTTCATTGCCGAGATTGTGCCGGGCCATGTGATGAAAGTGGGTATACGTATTCCGCCTTCGTAGTTCCAGCCCTTGCCTGCACGAAGAGGATAATTACACGTCGATCGCGCCCTTGGGCTGACTGAAGAGCCGCCGTTGTCAGAGGTGAATACGATGATCGTATCTTGAGTGACGCCGAGTTCGTCCAACGCATGAACCACCTTGCCAACGTTAGTGTCGAGGTTCTCCACCATGGCGGCGAAGGTTGGATTTCGCTGTTGTGCCGGGACTTCACGATTGAATCGTTCTGGGATCATCTTCAGCGGGGTGTCGCCGTACATTCGTTTCTTCTTCGCTTCATACTTCTCAATCAGCTTTTCGGGAGCTTGGATCGGCGTGTGAACCGCATAGTGACCGAGGATGAGAAAGAACGGCTGTTTGCCTTCCCCAACCGTCTCTCTGATAAATCCGATGCCCTTGTCCGTCAAAACATCCGTCAAGTAATCGCCGGGCTTGCCGTCTTCCAGATCAGGGACTTCATGCGGAGAGGGTTTGTTTGTCTTGTAAGGATAAAAATAGCTCGCGGGTAAGCCACCTTGGGTCGTGACCGTTTGCCAATCAAAGCCCTGTTGTTTTGGCATACCAACCTTTTTTGAACCGATATGCCATTTACCAATGTAACCTGTTCTGTAACCCGCTAGCTGAAATGCCTCACCCAGCGTTGTTTCAGTTGCTGGCACATGTGTTGTCTCATCCGGTCTAAGGAAATCGGTAAAACCAACACGCTGCGGGTACTTGCCCGTCATCAAAGAAGCGCGCGTCGGCGAGCAGACATTGCACGAACTGTAGGATCTGGTGAACAGGGCGCCTTGCGCGGCCAACCGATCGATGTTCGGCGTTTCGTAAAACTTCGATCCATAACAACCCAAGTCCTTCCAGCCCAGATCGTCGACGAACACGACGACGACGTTGGGTTTGCCTGCGTCGGCGGTGGATTGAGCGTGGCCGAAACTGGAACTTGCCAGAATGGCCGCGATGAGACCCGGTGCTCCGATAAAGTTTTGCCTACGTATAACCATCTCAATTATCCTGGTTCTGATCAGCCTTTTCCGCTTCCAGCATGCGCCGCAGTTCATTGACCTTCTCGGGCATCTTGTCCCACAGGTTGTTTTCCTCCGAAGAGTCGACTGCCAAATCATAGAGTTGACCCGCGGGTTCTTCAGCTGGATTTCCATCCCAATGCGGACGCGTAAAGCCACCGGGACCTTTTTCCGTGATCAACTTCCAGTTGTTGTGGCGAAACGCCGTAGCCTTGAAATTCACGATTAAGGTCTCACGCACTTGATGGCGGGTGTTGACTTTTAGGATCGGAAAAAAACTTTGGCTGTCCGTGGTCGCAGATTCGGTAAACTCATCGCCCACGAGATCCGCGAACGTGGCCATGATGTCCGTAAAACCAATCATCGAATCGCTCACGCCATTAGGCTTGACCAGGGCGGGCCATCGCACGACAAACGGGATTCGGTGGCCACCTTCCCAAGTGTCCCCCTTCATCCCGCTGTAGATGGAGGCCGAACTGTGATTGTATTTGCGACGATCCCTCTGGTACCACACTGGACCGTTGTCAGAAGAGAAAATGACCAGGGTGTTTTCGGTGATTCCGTTATCGTCTAACGCCTTGAGTACCTGCCCAATGCTGTGATCGACTTGCTGAGCAAAATCGCCATAGACGCCGATCGGACTCGAGCCTTTGAATTCGTCGGTGGGCACCCAGGGACCATGGGGCGAAGGGAATGCCAAGTACAAAAAAAAGGGTTTCTCCTTGTCGGCCAAACGGTCAATATACTTGATGGCTTCGGCCGTCAGTCGAGGCGTCACCTCCACGTGCTTGAAATTCGGCGCTATTTTTCCCGGCAACCAGTTCCCGTTATAAAACCGATCTTCGCTCCAGTAGTCTTTTCCCGCCCCGTCTTCCGTCGGCATTTGGACGGCTTCTCTATTTTTCATGTAAAAATACGGGGGTTGATCCAGCGAACCCCACAGACCAAAGAATTCATCAAAGCCTCGATCAACCGGCCCCCCCGTCATGTTTTTTTTCGCCGTGCCGTCCCTGCCTTTGAAGTTATCAAATCCCAAATGCCATTTCCCGACCATGCTCGTGTGGTAACCGTTTCTTTTGAGCAGTTTGGGAAGCGTTAATTTTTCGGGACTAATATGTCGCCAGCGATCCCTCACCGGATAGCGCCCCGTGAGCAAACCGTAGCGGGAGGCAATGCAGGTGGAATGAGGCGAGTGCGCATCAGTGAACATCAAGCCCTCTCTGGCCAGTCGATTAATCGCCGGGGTTTCGAGACGCGACTTTGGATTGAAGCATTGCGGATCACCATAGCCCATATCATCCACAAGAATGAGCAGGATGTTAGGTTTGGCAGGATTGGCTTTGGGGCCAGGTTCCTGAGCATTGATCTCACCGCCAAGCATGAGACTGGCTATGAGCAGTAGGACGCGTGGTGCTGTTCGAAAAAAGGGAAGAGATCGTTTCATTTGAGAGTTTCTTCTGTAATGCAAAATTGAGCGGTGGGGATGGGTTTCAATTTCTCGCCCGGTACTTGCCATTCCAAAGACATGGCCGGGGTAACCGGGACATCCGTAGCAGCCAAATAGTTGATCCGAATAGGATGAAGCCCCGCTTCGAGGGCAATCTCTCCTGACAGCGCCCTTGTGCCTGCGGTGTATTGTGAATCAGCGTCGATCAACAAGGCGTCGTGCAGACGCACCACGGCCTTGCCTTCAGTGGTCAAAGCGAAATGGTACACGCCGCTTTTCTGAACGCGTAGATACCCGACGAATTGTTGTGCTCCAGAGATCGCGTTCAGCCCCTCCACCACGTTTTGGTAGGAAGGCTGTCGTTGATCCAACTGTGGCACCCAATCGAGGTTGCCGGAAAATTCTTTGCGTATCAAACCGGGACGAGTGGTGCGTTTCGTCAACGCGGGAATCAGCGCGTTGTCATAAGGCCGTTTCGCCGATGGGTCGATGCGACGCGCCCGAAGCACGGCGGCCTGAAATTGTTGCTGAGTGGGCACGCCTTGTTTGCCTGCGAGGTCCGTCGTTTCCTTAGGATCATTCAACGTCTGATAAACTTCAAAATTGCTCTGGTGATTCTTGATATTGACCCTAATGCCCTTGTAGTCGCCGATCAGGATCGTTTGCATCTGACCATGCGGACGACCACGGCGAGATGCTTCAAATTCCATGTAGTTCTGTGTCGCTCCACCCATCTTGATCTCGCTATAGATAACACCCCGTAGCTGTTTCCCCTTGCCCGTCAGTGTGGGAACGATGGAAACCCCGTCACTGACCGCAGGCGTCGAGATGCCCGCCAGGTCACAAAACGTCGCCATCCAGTCATGAAACTGGGACGCAGCATCCGACTCACTTCCGGCCGCAATCGCTGAGGGCCAACGAACGAAGGTCGGCATCCGCAGGCCGCCCTCCCACATGTCGCGTTTCATGCCGTCGTAACGCCCAAAAGTATCTAGATAATCGGCCGCAAAAGTCCCCACGTCATCCAGCCCACTCGCAAGAAGTGTTCCATTGTCTGATGTGAAGACAATCAGCGTATCGTCGTCAATTTCTAAATCTTTCAGCAACTGAATCAAATCTGCAATCCCGTCATCAATGCGTCGAATCATGGTCGCGTGGCGTCGGGCAGGGTCCGGCCATGGCTGCCCATCATCTCCGATCGCCCGGGCGACCTCAGGATGCATCCCGCGGTCAATCGTTCCACTGGCTGTGTTTATCTGGCCATGCGTTGTGTCTTCGTTCCACTGCACGCCACCTCTCAATCCACCTCCTTCGGGATAGTTGCCCTTGTCGGTCAGGTGAGAGGTCGTGGGAATTCGCAACCCTGCATGAGGAGCGGTATAGCAGAGGTAGGTGAAGAACGGCTGCTGCGGATTCGCTTGATGATGATCGACGATCCATTTCTTGGTGCGCGCGGTAAACAGGTCTGTCGAATAGCACTTTGCCAACTGGTCCGTCACATCGACAAAACCGTCATAGAGCGGACGGTTGCCGACCTGGGGATAGTGATAATGAGCGTCTCGGTGGGCCGAGTAACCGTAGAAATAATCGAAGCCTCGCAAGAGTGGGTGTGAAGGCTCCGTCTCGGGAGAACGGTCGCCGCGCACCGGTGGGATGCTCAGCTTATACGGCCCGCCCTGAAGTCCCCACTTGCCGATTGCGGCGGTGGCGTAACCTGCCTTCTGCAGCACGGATCCCAGCGTATACTCATTCGGCAGTTCTTTATCAAATTGGGTATTACGCACCGCACAATGCCCCTGATGACGTCCGGTTAAGAGCGAGCCGCGTGAAGATGCACATATTGGAGCAGGACAATAATGACGGGAAAGGATCATTCCCTCCCTGGTAAATTGATCCAGATTCGGCGTCGAAAACGTCTGCTTCCCTTCACGCCCGTTCTGCCAAAGGACTCCGATGTCACCGGCGCCTAGATCGTCGCATAACACGAAAATGATATTTGGCCGATCTGCCTTCGTCGATTCAGCGGTTGCGCTTAGTGGAATCAGAACCATCACGACGAATGCTGACATCAACGCGATCGACAGTGCCTTCAATTTCATCTATTTCTCTCCCGCCGAATGAACCGATCGTTTCTTCATTGAGCACGCGTCCTTCTTCTTATGTTTCCCGTTTCTGGTCGAAGCAAGCTGGGCTTCACTTCGCTGCTATGGGACAGTCAATGCTGTTTCTTCTCACACAGCATCCTGGCGACGTCCGGGTGCTGAGAATGAGAATTCGTCAAGTCGTCGGGATCGTTTTTCAAATCTAGAGCACGTCACCATCTTAGTAGCTCACGAGTTTGAAGTCTTCGTTCTGAATTAAGTTCACTCCGTGCTGTTCGGCATGAGCGTACTCTCGCTCAAACGAGCCGCCCTGAAGCAGCGGCATGAGGTCAAAGCCGTGGGAGTCGGCAATGTCTTCAGCGCCGCAACCATAAAGACTAACCATCGTCTTCGGGATGTCGAGCAGTTCGCCCAGCGACTGCGTCTTTACCAGTGTCCAGGCCTGCATGGCATCGATCAGGCCGTCCCGCGTCATGAAGTCCATCTGCAGAGCGAGTATGCCGAACAGTAAATTGCGGTCAGAGGTGGACGATGTCATCAAAGTAGCCCTTGAACCAACACCAGCGGAAAGACCCGTCAGGCTACAGGATCAGGGGAGGCCCGTTTCAGACCGGCCTCGGTGGGCGTTGATTGCCAGTTTTAGTTGTTTGTCTCTGCTGCGGACGGCCAGGGCCTGCCACAACGTGTGTTGTGGACTCGAGTTCGAAAAAAAGACTCAAAAAGTGTGTCCGGTTATTCCCGCCGTTTGCAATCTATTGGTGAAGGCGACACACGAGAAAGGGCCTCAAACCATGAATATGACGAAAACAATATCGAGTATCGAATACAAGATTCTCCGCACGGTATTGCTGGGAACAACTCTGGTCGAAACCGCTCAGGCGGATCCCGTGAACAAATCGAGTCCGAAGATTGCCCACGGCATGTACCGTGACGTTCTGCGTTATGAAATCGAACTGGCGTTTGAGCGGCTTGATTTCGGGCTGGCTTTCGAGCTGGCTTTCGAGCTGCTCGATGAACTCGATCCACGGCTCGGCCGACCGCCCGTTCGCCACTAACCGCACAGGCGACAGCCGCCAATCCACAGGACTTCGGGAGCGGTATCGAGGTCCTGTAGCCGAATCCGTCACCGCCGATAGGTGATAGGTGATAAGATCTGAGCCAGAGTCGCTGCTGTGGTCGGGTGGATTTTGTGATCGAGAATGTGTGGCCAAAATCGTGAACGCCCGCTTGGCTTCCTCTTCACTCTTGGGATTGATAATTACGAAGCCGGATGGGTGTCAAACCACCAAACCAGTACTTGATACCTTTTATTTTTGACACCTTTTTATTCCGTGCCGCTACCGTGAGTACTATGAAAAAACCGACTCTGACAGTTCCGGTCTTTTTGCACATTTTGTGTCGAACCGGGGGGTGGATTGCGGCCTTGATTGCTGTTGGCATCTTAACCGTCTATCTCACACCGACACTGGAAAGTCTAGAGATCAGTGCAGGAGCTTTCTTTGTGAGTCTGATGGTTTTGGTCGTGGCGATCATGCTGCTCTTCACATCTGTCATGCCCATCAAATGCCCTCAATGTGGTGGTCCCGCCTACACGAACAAAGAGAAGAATAAAACGCACTATTCCCGAGTAATCCTGTTCAGATGCGCATCTTGCAAGCAGATACACTCGACGAAGGTTTCTGCTTGAGGCAGCCGGTAAGCCGAGGAAAAAAGAAGTCAGAAAAACCCTCTTGGTTCAATCATCGTGTTCGGCGTTTGTCTTCGTTCCGGTGAGAATGCTTGCGGGGGCAGTGAGAACATCAAGGCGCATCTGATCCCGGCTGAGATAAGTGGCTCAGCAATGCTTGAAAGTCGACTTCATGCAGTCTTTAATGCTCGGCTGACATTTTTGACCCACACCCACGACGTTGCGAGCAATGGGTTGCAGGAACTGCATCTTCGATTTGGTAACATTGACCGACTAACGCTTTGCCTTCCATTTTGACGTGATCTCAGGCCAGGTGGGACCGCTTGATTCGGGCATGCTCTGCAGCGCCGGCGATCGATTGATTACCTGGACAAAGAGATCGGCAATCGCCTCTGCCATGCTCCACAAGGCATGCCGAAAATCGGCCCGATCAGCCAAGCCAACCATTTCGTTGTAACGCAACCCGCCGGTTTGACGGCTCAGTTTCTCACTGCATTCCCAGCGAACGCCGTTCTTGGTTAGCTCGTACTCTTTCAGTAGCCGCAGATTGCGAATTGCCTGGTATCTACGGTTCTGATTCAATACTGCTCTGAGCAATGGCTCAAGATGGGGCGCCCATGCGTTAGAAAACTGTTCAGGCAGTGTTCCCTCGGGCCGGGTGACTCGCATGTAATGCAACTGAATCGGTTCGACGGGTGCTTCAGCCAGATCGCTCAGCAACGCCGACCAATTCAGTCCGAATTCCTTCACTCCGATCTCGTGAAAAGTAACGAGATCCTGAATCGGCCGATTCCTGGGTGTGTATTTGCCGTCCAGTAGACTCAATTCAATGCCGGGCTGAATCGATTTGATCAGGCTGTCGCTGACAATGTGCGCCATCCAGCCAAACAGATAGGCCAGCTTTCTTTCGCCCGCACCAAACCGATCGATGGCATCGTCGACGACCGCCGCACAGTAATCGGCCAAATGATCCCAAGGCACCGAATGGACCCGCTCGGTCGGTTTCCAGCCGAAGACGAGATGGGAACGACCATAGAAGAGGCCGTGGATATCAGTGGGCCGGTAGATTTTTCCTTCAAACTCGAGGGACCAAAGCCGAACCTCGCCGCCGGTCAAGGGACTCTTGGCGAGCGGCGCTGTCCCGTAGCCGACCTCTTTTCCAGTATCCACGCAAATCGCTTCAGGCAATGTCTGTATGTCACAACCAAGGTAGGCGCCGCACAGATAACTGGCGTAATGTTGATGGATGAAGCGGGCGACCGGCAGCCTGCGATGCTCAGCCGCTCTTCCCGCCAGCACCGCATACATCGTGTGTCCGATGATTCCGCTCATTATTATTCCCGACTTGCTTTCTGAGATTCGGCAGCGGCTTCCAACGGGCCGCTCAGCCTGTCAGCCAGGAATTCGAGAGCGGGGGCGAACGCATATTCATGTCCGCCGGCAGAAATCGTCAACGTCGGTTTGGAAGCTCCCATGCGATGAAAAATCGGCGTGATTAAATCAATGCAGCGACGGGCTTCGGCGGGCGAAAAACCATCGGCCTCGCCATGGGAGATGTGAAGCGGCAGCGGCGCGGCCAGCACCGCCAATTCAGGCAGATCAAACTCGGGCAACAAGCCGGCGATCGCGCCGCACGAACAATGCCGATGGGCATCACGAATGAAGCTGTTTCGCATGCTGCCAAAGATGCCTTGGACACTGGCGGCGGCGATTCGCGGCTCCATCGCCGCTGCCGTCAACGCGAGCAATCCACCGGTGGAAACACCCGTGGTTGCCACGCGACGTGGATCCACCCCAGGGTCGGTAAACACACGGTCCAGCAAAATCCGCTGATGCGCAAACAACAGGCTGTACCAGCCATGTCCATCCAGTCGCAGAGCTTGATCGAGGTCGTGGTGCCTGTCTCGGCCCGGCTCCATGCCGATGTTCTCCATTGCAAAAACGAGAAACCCGGCCTTAGCAAAGTTTGTGGCACAGGCATGCTGATAACTTTCTTGCTGGTCGAGAATCTGTGCCACTTTGCCATGTCCCATGAAACAGACGATGGTCGGGAGCGGTCCCGTCGTGCCGGCCGCATCAGGCTCGAGCCGGAAAAAGCGAAACAAACGCTGGCTGTCGAGCGTGACCAAAAATTCGCGGCGGCGATGCGTCTCGAATTGCTTTGCCGGACCCTCGACAACCGCAATTTCTCCGTCATACCGATAGAGCATGCGATCAACAAATCTCGCACGCTGCCGACGCTGCCACTGCCGCAACGATTCGAGTGAATCCAGACGGGGAACCGCCAGCGGGCGATTGCGTGCCGCAAAATCCACATGCGAAAAACGGGCCGGAAGTGGCTTTGCGTCAGATGTCAGACCCGATTTGAAGCCATCCATCCGGCTCGCGGTTGTCAGATCCGTCACGCCGAGACACAGCCACCACGGTGGCATTCCCGACAACTCCTGCCCCGGTTTGAATTCGCGAAACCAAATCGAAGCTCGGTGCGGCTGACCCTCTTTCTGATCGTTACTTGAGCCTCGATAGGCATTCTGTCGCCACAGATGCCAACCAAAATCGGTTGCCCTGCGACCCTCCTCGAACGACCAGAGTCCCGTGTCGTTGTAATCAAACGCGGCAAAGACCACGGCAGCTTTGCGAAACCGCAGCCGGACATCCGCTCCATCACCCCCGTTGAATACGTATCGCGGCAGTCCCACCAGTTCACCGGGTAATTCCAATATCTGATAGTCGCGATTGAGAAATGAACGGACACCGATGCGCGATTCGCTCACGCCGAGCTGCGTGCCATCAGACCGCGCGATCAACATTGGAAGCCGTTGGGCCGAGGTATCACCAACCGCAATTCGCTTGAGCGACTTCTTCAACTGGGCAGGGTCATCGGAGGAGAGAGAATCAGGTTCGAATTCCAGCAGTTGAAGCGTCTCGGCAACTTCGCCCAGTGTGCCGTTCAGATGCAACCGCCGGCCGGCCGCGCGAACCCGTTTGACCGGCTCGTCACTCTCTTGGAGCCAGCGCGGCCAAAGGCGGATCGTATCAACACCAGCCTTGGCAAAATCCTCGATCGAATCCACCGATGGGATCAGCGCAAGTTGCTGTGCGTCGGGCATCAAGCTGCGATATCGCATAGCCTGAGCAACGCTACGTACGCCCACGATTGTCTTGCCGGGATCACCCTGCTTGGAAATCATGGCCGCGACCTTGGTGTCGTAGTCAACTCCCTGTTCCTTCAGATCCAGCAGCAAATGAATCCGGCCACGACAGGCCTGCACCGCCTGGATCAAGGAAGGAATCCGCTCGCCGCGGAAGGCGGGATCGAACCACGATCCGGCGTCCAATTGCTGAAGCTCGAACAGCGTCAATTCACTCGCCGGGCCCGTGCCGTTTGTCGTCCGGTCCAAGGTCGCATCGTGAAGAATGAACAGTTCACCATCGCGACTCGTTCGAACATCGACCTCAACCGCAGTGGCCCCCACTTCGATAGCTCGGCGAATCGCAGCCAACGTGCACTCGGGTCGTTCGACGCTGGCGCCACGGTGGGCAATGATCTGAGAAACATGAGTCGCCGCAGCCTCGACGTTTGGCTCGACGTTTGGCTCGATCGCGACCGTTTCACAGATTCCCATCCACGCAAAAAAAACCACCCACGACAAAACGCGTATCCTAAGTATCCGACGGTTCGGAATCTGTCTTTGAAAGTGCCACTGACTCATAAAATACTCCAATTCATTTGTCATAGCATATCACGAGTGCTGCCCGGCAACCGCCTGACAATACGATCGTTTTTTTCTTCTTTTCATCGTGGCCGCCAATTCCCAATTGCAGTGTCTGCCTGTTGCAGTCGCTGCCTGTCCAGCAAAAACAAAACACTTGAAAGAGCCCTCGAAACAGGAAGACGAACGCGGGGTCGCGCATGGAAGCGACGGCAGCCCATCGTTGCCTGTCACTAGTCTCCTGTCTCAAGTCTCCTGTCACTAGTCTCAGGCGGTGGTTCAGGGATGTGGTTCAAACGTGTGGTAACGCCGGTGAACTGTCCCGCCAGCAAGTCGTTTTTCGGATTTTCGCGACCAACAAGGCGACGATCAAATTCAGGCGGCAACCGCGACAACTAGACCGGCTGACCGTTGCCATTTGGGTTGTTCATCGACGCCTGTGGCAAACGGCGAGCATTTACGTGACAATTAACAGAAAGACACTGCCACTTCAATCAATTCAGATCAAATGCATCAGATTTTCATCGCAGCATTCTCTGCAAGACGTTTAGCTGCGAAACCAGTGGTGCTAGCCGTGATGCTGCTTGGATTTCTTGTAGGCAACACACAAGGGGCGTCCATCGTCCATGTGACTTATCACCTAAACGATCAGCAGGTGGGGGCAGCCATCTATACCGGCTCGGATGGCAGTGCCGGATCCGACCCGTCCAAGTACTGGGCGCTGATCACCGGTCCGCCCGAAATCGTGCCTGATGGTGTCACAATCGAGCCGCACAGAAAGAATGGGAACGTCGCAACGCTCAAGGGAAAGATCCGCATCTCTCTAACCATTCGCAGTTCAATCAGCATGGGAATCGTCGAACTCGATTCACTACGATTGGTTCGAGACGACACAAAATCCAATGGCTGGTATGTCCCAAAGGACGAATACAGACGCATTCACAGCATCGTCAAGAACCACCTGAAAGACACAATCACCGTAGCCTACATGAAGGGCTACGACCAACAAGCTCTGGTCATTTACACGGTCCCAAACAACGCGGATCCGTCACGTCCTGCGAGCTACTGGAAGGTGCTCGGTTCCGCGCCGCCAATCGTGAACAGAGTCAACTTCAAACCGGATACACCCAACGGCACGACCGCTACACTTCGAGACTCGATCACGATTGAAATCGGCCCACGCCCCTATGTAAAGCTCGGAGGCAATGTACGTCATCCGGGACAGGTCAAGCTAGATTCCCTGAAACTTGTTCGCGACCGCGCGGACTCGGACAAATGGCGACTCCCGAATGACGAACTGCAACGGGTCATCGGACTGGTCGGCGGCGGTGAAAAATAGTCACCCCTTCTTGAATACGTCTACGCAAACCCTCAAACGCCAATTCCCTCGCGGACGCACTGAAACCTGAAAACTAAAACCTAAAACAGGATCATGTCGATGAAACCCTATTGTTCGCTGGCAATCATTTGCACCCTGCTTTCGCCGTTCACAGCTTTGGCCCGGAAGGTCGAAACCTGGCCGTACGAGCGTAGCGAATCCAATCACGCACAGAATGAGAACCGGCAGTGCGTAGCGAACCATGCCATCGTCCATTGAGAAGAACACGCCATCAGCTTCAATCCCGAAGCCATTCTTCACAGGGAAAATTGCGATGTTGGGGTTGGCACCGACCCTGATTTTCGCGATTCGAATCACCACCGATTGCGGGTCATTGTCATAACCAAGCGACCAAAGGCGAACTGTCTCCGCTGTCTCTCGAAGCTATGCCTGTCCGCTTTGCCAACCCCATCGTTTCTCTCTGCCACTGACAGCAAGCCATTCTGGGAGCACGAAATTTTCGTGGCTATCTGGGGAAACTACCACCAGCACTTGTCGACCCTCTTTTGCGAAGCGATTAAATGCCCCGCTATGTTCTTCCCGGACATGCAGCTTTAATTTTGAAGTCAGAGGTAATCCCGAATCGGCGAACGTGACGTGTACCACGACCTGCTTCAGACCACCTATGTGGTATCCTGATAATGCAGGTCTCTTCCGATCGATGATCCCCTGAGTCAGAACTCCCACTCTCAACAGGCTGCGAGTTCTAATTTGGCTCCAACAGAACCATTTAATAGAAGCTCCCACCACGAAACTGAACACGGCGATCGCTATCGGCCACTCAAGTACCTTGGGCATCTGGATCCCGCCCCACCGCCTCAGCTGAAGCTCGAATGCCGGCAGCATGAATATTGGAAAAAGGGCTCCAATCAAGCCAGACAACAGAACAAGCCCAACGCGAGGGCGTGTGAGGCGAATCCAATAGGCATCGAGTGTCCGCGGGGTCGATTGGCTAATCAGACGCTGCAGTCGCTGCACTTGTGCCTCCGTCGGAACAGTCCATTCCGAGAGACTGATTTCCTCGCGTGAAGGCCCTTCCTTGCGAGAATCCTCGGGCCTGCATCCATTGCCTGTTCTGTTATTCTGACCACGTGATATTATTTGCCGGCCTGCACTAGGTGTACCAGCGGGACGAGCTTGTTCTGAAGGGCCCCTTCCAGCTTCGGGAACAGATTCGAAACCGTTTCCGACCGCGACTCCCTCGGATAGCTGTAAGACTTCACCAAGTTCCTGGATCGAGGTCAACAATTCCGGGTACTGTTTGGCCCTGCACTCGGTACCGCGCCGATATGCCATGAGGCATCCACGATTGCTGACAACAGTCCACGCTCGCGTTGTTGATAGAACCGAACGCTTTCCCAACCACTCTCGCAACTCCGGAGTCACGCTTTCGGCGTGTGGACGGTCATCGATTTTTTTGAGGTCATACCATGTGCCGAAGTGGTTGGATTTCCGTTTCCAACTGAGAAGTCGCAAGCACAGAGTTTTCGCAATATTGTTGTGAGGGGTAACGCGAAAGGACAGCACAGGATGCGTCGTCTGGTCAAAAACACAGACAGTGGAATTCACATAATATCCATCTTCACCGTCACGGAAAGATTCGCGAACTTCAGCAACATAACAACGCTGATTATTTTGCAGTCCGATTGATGCGAGCACGTCGACGCTACTACCGACTTTAAACATCGATTCGATCACTGAAACGAGCTTTGCACAATTGTCATGACTCACCACATCGAAACCAAGAGCGATGAGAACCTCTATCTTAGCTTTGATTTCAGCATTTCGCCGTCGCATGACTACGTAAACCAACAGGATCAGTCCTCCGATGACAAACACGGCTCCTGCAACAGCCCACCAAGATTCACCGAACACTGGCCGGTCCTGATCGAGTGCCCAAAACAGGAACATGAACATTCCCACAAAGATCGACAAAACGACGAATGCGAGCAAAACCAACAGCATGAATTTTCTAAAGATGCGCAGGCAGCGGAAGATCAATTTTGCTTTCGAAGTATTCACAATCTCACATCCCCTCTGCACCAACAGAATTTGATATCGTTGCTGGACAATGTACCGGCTCCATGAATCGCGACCGCAAAACCCTGGACAATCTTGCAGTGACTGAACGCAACAGCAACCGCTGGTGCCACTGGTCTATGATCCGTTGAACTCATCAATTGCGAGATATTGTACAGCACGCATCGCCATTGGATGAGACTCCATGCTTCCAGCAGCGGGATAGATCCAAGCTCTGTTGAGCAAATCACCTTGCAGCATTCCGCTGAGTGACTCGACGAAACTGTCATCCATTTGTAAACACAAGATTGGGCACAAGAAATTGTTCCGGCACTTTCAGTTCACCGAGAAAGGCGATCAAGGAGACAGGTATTGGAAGGCGTTCGCGAGTTGATCAAAAGGCTGGCTTGGGAATTACGCACCCGTTCTCAAATACTTTTCCCCATGGCTTCCGATACTCGCGAGTCATTCGTAACCACGGCAAGACACCGGCACGGCTGAAACACACGTGAAGCAGTGAACCTGCACTCAACGTGGCTCGGCAGGTTGTTCAATCAAAACGCTCGCCAACACGCGTATTGATTGACAGGACAAGATCAAAATTGGGGAATCCCATTCCACTGAAATCGGTACATTGGCTACAAAACCTGTCAGGGCATTCGGCACATCGAACCCCGGGACGCTGGTGATGCTGCAAGCCACGCAGACGCTGCGCAGCAAATCCAAACGAAGGGACGTGACTGCCACGGCTAAAAATGACGCTCAACCATTTTGCGACTCAGTTCAAAACTGACCGGCGCCAATCTCACATTTCCTCATGAACGAAAGGGAAGAAATCGCCGGGATAACGCAGCAGACCCGGAGTCCCGCCGATCATGCATGTGAATACGGTAAATCCACCCATTTTCTCGAATCGTGCCTAGCGGTGAACATCCTCGTCAATCATTACTTACGAACCTGATTTTCCTGCCTACAATGGAAGCATGCCCTCTTTCAACGACACTTCATTGACGCTACTCGAACAGGTACAGGCCAACCAAGCTGAGGCATGGGACCGGCTAGTTGATCTTTATGCGCCACTGGTGCGTTACTGGTGCCGTCGCAGTCAGCTTAACGACGAAGACGTGGCGGAAATCTTTCAGGAAACCTTTCGGGCGGTCGCGACTCACATTCAAAATTTTCGACACGAACGGAAGGACGACTCCTTCCGTGGCTGGTTACGAACGATCACCACCAACAAAATTCGCGATCATTTCCGGCGCATCGATGGCCAGGCGATTGCCGAGGGAGGTTCGGTCGGACAGATGAAGATCGCCGAGATCTCGGACCCATTGACCGAGGACGAGGAGAATAGCGAACAGGATATCCTGCGGGCATCTGTCCACCAAATGTTGGAAATGGTTCGAGGCGACTTTGAACAGCGGACGTGGGAAGCGTTCTGGCAATGTCAGGTCGAAGGCCGCGGAACCGACGAAATTGGCCTGGAATTGAAGATGACTCCAGCCGCAGTACGCAAAGCCAAATACCGAGTCCTGCGGAGGATGCGTGAAGAACTCGACGGGCTGATTGACTAGCGACTTTTGCCGATTCACGGGAAATCACAAGACTTTGGATTTTCGTGGGATGCGGTGACGTTTCTGTAGATAGACACTGGACATCGGACTTTAATTATCTATCCCGCCAACCGGCTGATCAACCCATCACGACCTATTCACCATCCTTCCTTGCACGCGACCGGCACGGCCAAAACCCCGTGCAGTCGCCACTTGCCCTAGCTGAGACAACAAGATGAAATCCTCTGAACCTGGAAAATCAGCGTTGCCAAAGCAGTGCCCAACACAACAGCGACTCAGCGAATTTGTGGAAGGCGGTCTCACTCTGGTCGAACACGAACGAGTGGAATCGCACGTCGACACATGTGATTCCTGCCACGATACGATACTGACGATGGACGCCGAGTCGGAAACGCGATTAGGCAACCTCATCGCGAAGAACCGACATGGCACCGAGACTGGAATCGCTAAAACGGAGCAGGACGTCGAACTCAATGCGTTGGTGCGGAGCGCAAAACAAGACTGGCGTGAACAGGGAATAGTCCCAACAACGCCGATTCAAATCGGCGGCACGATTGGCAATTACCTACTCCTCCGATCGCTCGGACAAGGCAACATGGGACAGGTGGTTCTCGCCAGCCACAAACGGATGAAACGCGAGGTGGCACTCAAGTTCATCACGCCTGAGTTACTCGCATCCCCCTCGGCACGGACAAGATTTCAACGCGAAATTGAAGCGACAGCAAAATTACAACATCCGAATCTCGTCACCGCACACGACGCTGGCGAAGCAAATGGGCAGCACTTCCTGGTCATGGAGTACGTCCAGGGGATGGACCTGCGATCAAAGGTCAAACAATCGGGACCTCTGGACGTGGCAGCGGCAATAAAACATGCAGCGGATGCCGCCAGAGGGTTGCATCATGCTCACGAAAAAGGAATTGTTCATCGCGATGTGAAGCCCGGCAACATCATGCTGGGGCAGGATCAGACCGCCAAGGTTACCGA
>JAPKCI010000395.1 GCA_028823035.1 Rubripirellula sp. | reverse complement strand
CGATCCCGGAGACGATCCCGGAGACGATCCCGGAGACGATCCCGGAGACGATCCCGGAGACGATCCCAGAGAAGATCCCAGAGAAGATCCCAGAGAAGATCGATTCCAAATTGCCACCGGACACCGCCGCGTCCATCATCGCCATACACTCGCTGCTTCCTGCGGCACTAACCAACGCGCCCTCCCCAGGCTCGAGCGATCCAGAGACGGACTCTTCGGATGACATTGATTCCCAACTCGGTGACATGCTCGATGCTGCGCTCGCAGCCAGCGTTTCAACGCCTCCTTCGATCCCGCTGACAGAAACGCCGCGGATCCCGCAGGTCGCTGACTCACAGAAACCCAGCCCTTCCACAACCGAGCCACAGAATCCCACGAGACGGACAAAGCCAACTCCGGCACAATTGGCATCTGCCACGAGCACTCCATTGATTTCGTCAACGCAATCACCCCAAAGTGATTTCGCCAACCGGACTGGCGATGCCAAGATCGTGGCACTCCAACAGACAGGTGGCAGCCGGCAAACCGAAGCCGCAGTTGCCGCGGCTCTTCGCTTTCTGGCACGCACGCAACAACCCAATGGATCGTGGGATCCTCGATCAACGGGTGCTGGTGTCGAGCGTGCTGCACTTGGCACAAACCGTTACGGCGCAGGCGGCAAAGCAGATACAGCCATCACAGGTCTCGCCCTGCTGGCAATGATAGGCGCTGGAAACACTCATCAAACTGGTGAATATGCGGACAACGTCTACCGGGGACTTGCCTATCTGATCAATACACAGAGCCGATTCGAGCAAAACCTTGGATCGATGGCGGGCACAAACACCTCGGTTTACGCCGTAACCTACAGCCATGGAATCGCTGCCTTGGCGATGTGCGAAGTTGCTGCAATCAGCCAGGATAAATCGGCACTGATTTCGGCCCAACGAGCCATTGCGTATACACAACGCATGCAAATTCCGAGGACCGGTGGCTGGCGTTACACACAGCACGACCGAGACGGCGACCTGAGCCAACTTGGCTGGCAGGCGATGGTGCTTGACGCAGGACACCGCGCCAAGATACCCATCAGCCAAAAATCGGTCCAAGGGATCCAACGGTTCCTGGCAAGCGTCCGATCTGGCCAAGGCGGACTGGCTTGCTACCGCCCTCGTGAAATCCCTACCCGCACCATGACGGCAGAAGCACTGGCTACACGATTGCTGATCGGAGAACCTGTTCCGTCAGCAGAGGCTATCGAGGCTCAGAGGTATCTGCTGCAACAGCCTCCCGGATTTGGTCAAGACAACTACTATTACTGGTATTACGCGACACTGGCATTGCACCAACTGCAGGACGATGCGTGGTTGCAATGGAATGAGGCATTAAAACGGCGCTTACTCTCCACCCAACTTACCGATGGCAGATGGTCTTCCAACACGGTCTGGGGCGGCTATGGTGGAGAGATCTATACCACCTCGATGGCTACCCTGTGTCTCGAGACCTACTACCGCCACGCGATTCGAAACAACAACGCTCGCATTGCGACCCGCCCCGGAACGCAGAACATCCAACGGTGACCACCGCAGACCCACTCGTCAAGACATTGCGTGAGGCGGCAACCCGGGAAGGATTCTCGCTGTTTGGAATTGCCCCCGCCGTCCCCCTGCCTGGATATCCTAATCTGCTGTCATGGATCGACGCGGGATATGCAGGAAACATGGACTACTTTGCCAATCGAAAGGCGGCCTACGAACACCCTCGAAGCGTGCTAGAGGGTGCAAGGTCGATCATCGCTTTGGCGTATCCCTACGATGCGGCTGACACCACCCCCATCACAGCCGGCATGGGAAAAGTCGCAAGGTATGTTTGGAGCGGTATCGACTACCACGACACCATCCATCCCAAACTGAAACAACTCTGCCAAATTCTGTTGACAGAGTCACCAGAATCCCATGCCCGAGGCGTGGTCGACACGGCTCCCCTCATGGAACGTGAGATCGCCAAACAGGCAGGTCTGGGCTGGACTGGCAAGAACACACTGCTGCTGAACAAACAGCAGGGAAGCTATTTCTTTCTGGCCTGCGTGCTGTCGGATCTGGAATTGCCGTACGACCCCATGCACGAAACGGATCATTGTGGCACATGCCGTGCATGCCTGGATGCCTGCCCCACCAATGCTTTCCCAGAACCAGGTGTCCTCGATGCCTCTCGATGCATCAGTTACTTGACCATCGAACACCGAGACCCCATCCCGCTGACCTTGCGGGACGGAATTGGCGAGTGGCTGTTCGGCTGTGACATCTGTCAGGAAGTCTGCCCTTGGAATCGCAAACCGGCCCAGAGAGCAACTCACCCGGAAACAGCCCTCGACACCCTCGATCTGTCGCAGTTATTCGATTTGAGTGATGAGCAATTCCGCCAACGCTTTCGTAAAACTCCACTCTGGAGAACACGACGAAAAGGCGTCCTTCGCAATGCTGCGATCGTACTCGGCAACCAGCAGCAAAT
The DNA here is from genome assembly GCA_028823035.1 of Rubripirellula sp. Lineage (GTDB taxonomy): Bacteria > Planctomycetota > Planctomycetia > Pirellulales > Pirellulaceae > Rubripirellula. The sequence continues at coordinate 1,872 of JAPKCI010000395.1, read as the reverse complement.
GTCCGGCCTACCTGCTCTGATCCGTGGGTTGAAAGACAAGGAAGGCTTAGTGAGAGGGGCATCAGCATGGGCACTGGGAAAAATCGGAGGCGATCAGGCAAACGCAGCGTTAGAATCAAGTCGCGACACCGAACGAGATCCACAGGTCCTGGGCGAAATCGAATTGGCATTGTCCATGCTCAATCAGTGAACCTCAATCAGAGGAAATCGCTTTGCAGGCTACTGTCAGTCGTCCCTTTATTTTTCGACTCTACGAAACTTTGCCCTATGCATTTCCGAGACCACTGGCAACTCAATCCTGACATCGACTTTCTTAATCATGGTTCCTTCGGAGCCTGTCCCAGCATCGTGCTGCAGACACAGAGGGAACTCATCGACCAATTGGAACGAGATCCGATTCGTTTCCTCGCTCCCGAACGCGACCTCGAACCCAAACTGGATGAGGTGCGTCAACTGATTGGGCAACTCGTGAATGCCCCCACCTCGGACGTTGCCTTCGTAAGAAATGCAACCGATGGCGTGAACGCAGTTTTGAGTTCTTTTCCGTTCAATCCTCTGGACGAGATACTGATCACGAATCACGGGTACAACGCTTGCAACAATGCAGCACACCACGCAGCAAAACTGACGGGTGCCAAGGTTGCTGTTGCCGAGGTGCCGTTTCCACTGCACTCAAACGCCGAGGTCCTGGATGCGATCGAGAGAAAAATCAATTCGCGAACACGTGTCCTTTTAATAGATCACGTCACAAGCCCCACTGGCTTGATCTTCCCGATCGAAGACATCATCGCACTGGCGCATGACCAAGGCGTCCAGGTTCTGGTTGATGGTGCCCACGCTGCAGGAATGCTGCCTCTGAACCTCTCGACCATGGCGGCGGACTACTATACAGCCAATCATCATAAATGGCTCTGCGCCCCTAAATCATCTGGCTTCCTATACGTACAGCCTGACCTGCAACATCAGGTTCGCCCCAGCGTGATCAGTCACGGCGCGAACCAAACTCGCCCCCACAGATCTCGATTCATTACTGAATTTGACTGGGCAGGAACGTTTGACCCCACCCCGATACTCGCGTTGAAAACAGCCATTGAATTCTTGGAATCCCTGTACCCCGGCGGTCTAACCGAGTTGTATCGCTGCAACCATGAAAAAACGATTTCGGCAAGAAACTTGTTGTGCGACGCACTGCAGATTGCCCCGCCCTGCGCCGACAACATGATTGGGTCACTCGCGTCGATTCCACTCACTCTTTCGCAACTAGACCGTCATTCAACAGACAACCTTTCAGCCACAGAACAACTGCAACATACCCTTGTGAATGAGCATCGTTTCGAATTACCCGTCTACCAATTGGGCAGCCCAGATCAGTGCTGCCTGAGAATTTCCATGCAGGCTTACAACGACATTTCGCAAGTGAACCGTCTTTCAAAGGTAATGGCCCGTTTTGTCAACTGACTTACTCATACGTCTTGCCACCACTGGGGCGAACTGCCATCAAGTCCCGGGTACCATTCCTGTCGTCAACACTGGCGCCCCCCCCCGCTGGGACTATCTGTCTGGCGGGGTTTGCTGTCAGTAATCGCGTTTTTCTGTCAGAAATCACTTTGTGGGTACTCTAGAACAACTACCAGAAGCTAGTCTAAGCGGAAGTACATGTAACTGAGTCGTGGGGACCAAGCTGAACAATTCATCGACACGGAGAACTAACAACACAAACTTGGCATCAGAAATCGAAAAGAACAGATCGCACCAGACTGGTTAAGCCTACCCTTCCCAAGCTCGATGCTGATGCACCAACAGATCTAACTTGACGTAATCTGCCCCAGAAACCAGCGACAAGTTCTGACAAGTTCTGACAAGTTCTGACAA
>JAPKCI010000394.1 GCA_028823035.1 Rubripirellula sp. | reverse complement strand
GCGATCGTCGGGTTCATTGCGAGTCTTGGGTTCAACGTGATCTTTGGGTTCAACGCGATCTTCGGGTTCAACGTGATCTTCGGGTTCAACGCGATCTTCGGGTTCAACGCGATCTTCGGATTCAACGCGATCTTCGGGCAATTCCGACACCTTCTGATCGGGTGTTTTCGCACTTAGCGAGGGACTCTTCGGGCGGAAATTCATATCGTGCCTGTCGCCAATCGCGACATCGTCAATGGGATGGTTAGCCACCGGTTTCAGCAGTGGTCTGAAGATCGAGCAGGGTTGTCTTAGAGCGGCCAAACCTGTGGAATAACTAGCATCGTGACTGCAAACACGATGATGCTCAATGGCATGCCGAAACGCACGTAGTCAAAGAACCGATAACCACCGACCCCGTAAACCATCAGATTGGTCTGGTATCCGAATGGCGTCAGGAAACTTGCAGAAGCGGCAATCATGACCGCAATCACAAACGGTGTCGGATTGCATTGCAGGCCAACCGCTGTTTCCAAGGCGATGGGAAACATCAGGACGGCGGCAGCGTTGTTGGTGATCAATTCGGTGCAAAGCATGGTGGCCAAATAGATGGCTGCTAGTGTGAGCAGTGGATTTTTTCCTGCGACTGCCAGCAAACCGAGGGCGATTCCTCTGGCAGCCTGACTCTGTTCCATGGCCATGCCAATGCCAATCGCTGCTCCGATCATGATCAGGACCGACCAATCGACACTTCGTCTTGCCTCACCTGTTGTGCAACACCGGAATGCAACCATTGCGACTGCCGCCAACAAAGCGGCCGTCAGAATGGAAATCCCTGTGGTGGTTGCCGCCAGAATCATTGTCACTAAAATCGCGATTGAGATCCATGCTTTTTCAGGTCGCCGCACGGTCCCTTGCTCTACGGTGCTGACAAGAAAGAAATCACGCGATTCGCTACGGCGGTGCAGGAACGATGGTGATGCCTCAAGTAATAGCACATCACCCATTTCCAAGCGGACATCCCCCAGTTTGCCCGTCAGCCGTTTATCACCGCGTGCAACTGCAACCACTGCAGCGTTATAATGCGATCGAAATTGACCTTCGCGGATCGTCTTGCCCAGTAACCCACATCTCGAGCTGACGACTGCTTCGACGAGAGTTCGACGCCAAGCTGGGACTTCCAGTTTTCTGGCTTGGTCATCGGGAGTGGTCAGGCCGCGTATTTTGCGAAGGTCGACGACACTCTCGAGCGCACCCACCAGAATCAGTACGTCATCGGGTCGCAAGCGTTCGTTCGGTTTCGCCGCCGCAATCACACCGTCCTCACGTTGAATCTCGGCGATGTAAAGACCCGGTAGATGCCGGAGTCCCGCATCCTCAATTGTCCGTCCGACAAGCGGCCCAGAGGGATCGACTTGCATTTCGACGGTGTATTGTCGTGGATCATCAGTGACGCTGACTGCGGGACGCCGTTCAGGTAACAACCAACGGGATGCGACCAGCATGTAAAGCAATCCGATGATCGTTGCTGGAACCCCAATCGCAGCCGGTGAAAAAAAACTCAATGGTTCAGCAATACTGCCATTGGCGATCGCCTGCGAATTGAGATCGGCGATAATCAGGTTGGTACTGGTGCCTATCAGGGTGCACATACCGCCCAAAATTGCCGCATAGCTCAGTGGCAGTAACAAACGGCTGTTGCTCGCCGAAATGCGTTTGGCCAGATCGTTGACGACTGGCATCAGGGCAACGACAACGGGTGTATTGTTGAGAAAACCGCTTAGCACGGCGACTGGGACAAATAATCTGGCTTGGGCTGATGTGAGATTCTTTGCCTTGTTGAGAAACCAGCCCGTGGCCAATTCTGTGCCTCCCGTGCATTCCAGCCCCGCTACGACAGCGAATAGCAGCGCAATTGTGATCAGGCCCTGGTTGCCAAAACCGGCCACCGCCTGCTCAGGTTTGGGCAGTAATTCTGAACCGGTGACATTCTGAACAAAGACGAGGATTCCAAGGCAAAACAGGGCTAATATATCGGTTGCAGCGACGCGCAGCGCCAAGCCGACCAGCAAAGTGCAGGCCACGGCGATAGTCAACCAAGCTTCCCATGTATCCAAGAGTACGTCTTTTGCGGCTTTTCCGTGGACCCACTGTACTTAAGATGGTCGCCTTATAATCGTGGGGATTCCGTTATTCAGACAGGATATTCACACTTGGTTCGATATCGAACTCTTGTTCCCAATGGCGTGAGCCTAATTTTGCCTTGTCTCACTCTGAATTACACTGCTGCGATCAGGTGGCACGCAAATGGATTCGCTTGACCTGGTTTCCTTCCCCATTTCCTCTCGGTTCTCATGACGCAACAGACGAATGCCTCCAAGCACTCTGGGCCGCTGATCATCACCGGTTTGGTGTTGTTGTTACTGATTTTGCATCAAGACAATTGGTTCTGGACTGACGGGACTCTCGTATTCGGTTTCGTGCCCATGGCCCTTTTTTGGCATGCTTGCATTTCACTTGGAGCGGTAGCAACGTGGTTTCTGGCAACTCGTATTGCTTGGCCTCTGGCCGATGAAACGGATGAGCAAGAGGGAGATGAATGATGGAACATCCAGGATTACCCCAACTGATCATCATTCTTATTTACCTTGGATTGCTTCTTGCTTTGGGGCTGTTTTCCAGTCGCCTATTCAAAGGCACCAAGGAGGACTATCAGGTTGCCAGTCACTCGATTGGTCCGTTTTTGCTGCTGATGAGTATCTTTGGAACGACCATGACCGCATTCGCGCTGGTCGGCAGTAGTGGTGAAGCGTTTCGAGAGGGAGTGGGCGTCTACGGCATGCTGGCCAGCAGCAGTGGAATCATTCACTCGCTCTGTTTCTTTCTGATCGGGGTCAAGGTTTGGAAGTTGGCCCGTCGCCACAAGTACACTACGCAGATCGAGTTTTTCCGCGATCGACTCGATAGCGATTTTGTCGGTTACCTATTGTTTCCCATTCTAGTCGGCTTGGTGATTCCCTATTTGTTGATCGGTGTGATCAGCGGTGGTGCTGTCATTCAGTCGTTGACGGCAGGCTTGGCACCGGATTGGCCAATGTTTCAGGCATTTGATCCCGAGGGGAATCCGATTCGGGCGTTGCACGGTGGTGTGCCACCATGGCTTGGATCGATGGCGATTTGCATCGTAGTATTGGTCTATGTCTTTTTTGGCGGGATGCGTGGGACGACGTGGGCAAATACGTTCCAGACGATGGTCTTCATGGTTCTGGGTGTCATCACGTTCTTTGTGATTGCAAACAAACTGGGTGGACAGGATTCCATTCTGGATAATCTCAAGGCCTTGGCCAATTCTGTGCCAGAAGACAAGATCACACGTTCGGAAATGAGCAAGACAAAGTTCTTTACCTATCTGTTGATCCCGTTGTCTGTTGGAATGTTTCCCCACTTATTCCAGCACTGGATGACAGCCAAGAATGCAAATGCCTTCAAGCTTTCGGTGGTTTGTCATCCGTTATTCATCATGATCGTTTGGGTGCCATGCGTCCTGGTGGGCATTTGGGCAACAGGAACACTTATTCCTGCGAATCCACCACTACCAGGTAATCCCAATACCATTTTGCCGTTCCTGGTCAAAACACAGACGGGTCCGGTGCTTGGGGGTTTTCTTGCCGCGGGAATCCTTGCTGCTATCATGTCGAGCTTGGACAGTCAGTTCCTTTGCATCGGGACGATTTTTAACAATGACATCGTGACCCATGTGGTAGGGAAAGATCGCTTCACTGACAAACAGCAAGTCATGTTCACTCGTCTGTTTATCATTGGAATTGTCGCGATCACCTATTTTCTGAGTTTGGGTAACGTGCGAAGCGTGTTTGCGTTGGGTATCTGGTGTTTCAGTGGTTTCAGTGCGCTGTTTCCGATTGTGGTTGCGGCGTTGTATTGGCGCGGGCTTAGTGCGGCGGGCGCGATCAGCGGTATTTTTGCTGCTATTACCAGTTGGTGCATGCTGTTTTACCAAGCCACCAATGTGCCGGTAGAACAGGGTGGGCTCAGCAAATTTGTGCTCGAGTTGCCCATTGGCGGCGAGAGCTATGAGATCATGCCCGTGGTGGTGATGTTCCTGAGTTCAACGGTCACGATGGTGGTGGTTTCTCTGGCAACCCCCAAGCCGAGCGATGAAAAGCTGGCTAAGTTTTTCAACTAAGGCAGGCACCAACGAGATCATGATGCGTCGTGCTACGCAGTCCTGCGGGCGTCAAGCTCTGACTTGCTTGGCTTTTGGGTGACAGGGTCATGACAGAACCAATCCCTGTTGACCCACGGCAAGTCACAGTTACCCGAGCTGCACAGTTACCCGAGCTGCACAGTTACCCGAGCTGCACAGTTAC
>JAPKCI010000010.1 GCA_028823035.1 Rubripirellula sp. | reverse complement strand
GATCTGGAAACTGAGATCTGGAAACTGAGATCTGGAAACTGAGATCTGGAAACTGAGATCTGGAAACTGCGCACGCGACGGTCGGTGTTGAGCGTTACGGTTGGAGACCGTCAGGAAGCCGCCCTGCGGCTACTTCTTCGTCCCATTCATCCATCAGAGGCCAGCTTTCGGCGAGCGTGCCGAAGTCGGCCATTTTTAGATAACTGCGGACACGCTGGATCGTTGCATCAAGTAACTCACGATCGTTGGGAAAGATCGGTCCATGACTCGGTGCCAACCATTTGACGTCGCTATCACGGATCCGTTCAAGCGAGTTCACGAACGCTTGGATGTCACTTCCATGGTGAGCGTCAATGGCACCGATGCAACCATCTCGATAGATGTTGTCACCACTCAACAGAACATCACCAATTCGGAATGCCAATTGGCTATTGGTGTGTCCGGGAGTGTGCCAGACTTCGACCTTCAGCGATCCGACTTCAATGACATCCCCATCGTTTACCTCGTGCTCGATTTCGACGGGAGGCATCGCCATCTTTAGATTCTGAGCTGCTATTTCAGCAAGGGTGACTAGCGTGTCACCGGACTGTAGGGGATCAACAGCATTGGGATGGGCGGTGACCGTCGTCTTCAGTAACTGTTTGGCCTTGGCAAGTCCCTGAATGTGATCCACATCGGCATGGGTGGCGACAAGTGTTTTGCAGCGTGAAAGTGGAAAGTCGAGTTGGCGAATGATTTCGACGAAATCGTCGACCGTTTCCTCGTATCCGATATCAATCAAAATCCACTCATCGTTGTCATGAACCAGATAGACATTGCAACCGAACACTTCCCCTGCCTGAAAGTTCAGTTCAATGATTCCGGGAAAAATCGGTTTGCGGGTTAGCATGATGTTCGTTAAGAGTGAGATGAGGAAATCTTCTGTCGCATTATACGGATTGGTTGATGGATGCGATAACCCCATCTTAGCAGCCACACTTGAAGCAATTCCGAATGGTGACAGCTCAACTGCGCCTCTGGGTTGGGCCTCTGGGTTGAGCTAACGGGTTGAGCTAACGGGCTGAGCTAACTCTGCAAGATGCTTGCCAAACCTTCTCGATAGGTGGGGAATTGCAACTTTGAATGCAAGTCGCGTTTCATCCGTCGATTCCATACGCGTTTATTGCTTTCAGAACGCATGCTGACTGGCGAGCCGGCAGTTGGGAGTACAAACCGCGGTGCTGCGGCACCTGTCTGCCTTGCGATTTCTTCATAAAATTGCCCTCTCAGTACCGGTTGGTCATCACTCACGACGTATAGTCGCTGTTTGGGTCGTTGCCATGCGGCGCGAACGGCTTTGGCTGCATCGTCGACGTGGATCAGATTCAGGAATCCGTCTTGGGGCGACGCGATGGGACGTCCCGCGATCACATCGGCAGCGCGTGGAACCCTGCCCGGCCCATAGATACCTGCGAGACGCAGCACCGTCCATTCTGAGTGAGGGCGGAGTCGGTGCAATAGCTCTTCTGCCATCAGGTGTGCTCGCCCGCCCTCACGTGCAGGGTGTGTTGGGCTGGCTTCATCCACCCACTGGCCACCAAGTTGGTGATAGACGCCTGTGGTGCTGACGTAACAAATTGTCGTCTTGGGCGAGATTGCCAGCAGCAGATTCCGTAGTCCGCCTACCTGCGAATCCAATCGGCTGAGGTTGCTCTGGCGATCATAGCTGACGCAAACAACGATCCGATCGACCTCAGGAAGGGCTGCAAGTGATCGGCGATCTGACCAATCGGCAAGGATGGGCCGGATTCCCAACCCGGCAAGATCCCGTTTTTTTGCGGTTTGCCGCGTGGTTGCCCACACCTCATTTCCGTCACGGATTGACAGCCCTGCGATCCGCCTACCGAGGTAGCCGCAGCCGAAAATTAGCGTTTGACCCGAAACATCGTTCATTTCATGTTGTTTTCTTAAAAGAGTGGTCGCTTTTTCCAAGACCTTGAATAGAAGTTACAATACGTTGGTCAATGCACATTCATATGTGAATATGCGATCGCAATTTCGTTTCGCGATTGGAGGCAGCTTTGCAAATTTACCTACGCACGACGTACCACGTCGGCAAGCATCATTGTCTTGTGATTACGGTCCTTTGCATCCTCCTGAGTTTGCTTTCCGGCGGTCTGTCGGCTTGGGCTCAGGATGATTCAGTTTTCGAGTCAGCAAAGTCCGACTCGGGAACCGAAACGGCGGTGCCCAGCGAGTTGCAGGGAATTTTCACTTCCGGCAAAGTACCTAAGTCGATCGTCCAGCTCCAGTCGCTTGAAGGACAGTTTGCCCGTGTATCTGAAGCCGCGGTGGCCTGTACGGTAAGTATCAGGATTGGACAATCCCAAGGCTGCGGGGTCATTATAGACGGCGATGGGACCGTTTTGACGGCCGCTCATGTCGTCATGCGACCAGGTAGGAAAGCGACGGTTATTCTCTCAAATGGAAGAAAGCTGGAGGCAAAGACTCTCGGTTTGAACAGGAATGTCGACGCGGGGATGTTGAAAATTGATCCAGGCCAGAATGACGGTAAGGAATGGCCTCACGCGACGATGGGGACCAGTGGCAAACTTGCAACTGGCATGTGGTGCATCGCTACTGGGCACCCGAGTGGGTTTGACCAGGAACGGGGTGCAGTCACACGGGTCGGCCGAATTGCCCGCGTGGACCGATGGGTTTTAACTACCGACTGCGCATTGATCGGCGGCGACAGCGGTGGACCATTGTTTGATCTGTCGGGACGACTGATTGCGATTCACAGCCGCATTGGAAACGACGTTGAAGAAAATTTGCATATACCAATCGATAACTACACCCTCTCATGGAAACGTCTTGAAGCTGGAGAGCTCTGGGGTACGCTGCCTGGTTTTCGCCCCGTATTGGGTGTCCAGGGCAATTCTCAGAAACCAGATGCGGTGATCGAAGAGGTGCGGCCCGACTCGGCAGCCATGCAAGCAGGATTTAAAGCGGGAGACACCGTCAAAGTATTTGGCGAACGAACAATTACGGATTTTCAGTCGCTGAAAAAAGCAGTGTCTGAGACGATGCCTGGTGAAAATGTTCGGGTGCGAGTGGATCGCGAGGGCAAACCGCTCTTCTTAAGAGTGGTGATCGGCCGCGGCGATTGATTCATGGTTCAATTGATGGTTCAAAGATGATTAACAGCATTATGCGCAATATTTTAAAGAAGACTCCCCTCGCACTCGTTGGCTTGATGCTGTCCGCAGTGCCGCAAGTTTCGAGTGCGCAATTTGAACCGCTTGCTCGGCGTGACAACCTCATGATGATGAAGTTGGTTCGCCCGGTTGCTAAAAAAATCGAGGGGGCTGTCGTTCAGGTTTATAGTGGCGATCGTCCAGTGGCTCTTGGAACGGTTGTGGCTGAGGACGGATTTATCCTGACCAAACGTAGCGAATTGGACGGTGATCCGATTCGCGTTCGCTTGAATGACGGTCAGTTGCTGCCTGCTCGCGTCGCGGCGGTCCGCAGAAGCAACGATTTAGCACTGCTGCGAGTCGAAGGCGATATCACGCTTAACCCCGCAGAATTTACAGGAGAGATTCCTCCAGTTGCCAGCTTTGTGATCAGTGTTGGACGCAAATCAACTCCGATTGGACTCGGGGTCGTTGGAGCGAAACCACGTCGCATTACCCATCAGGGCCGGCTTGGGGTTTTGCTTCAGGACGACAGGACCGGTCGGGCCATGGTTCGTGGTGTCTTTGCCGAGAGTGGTGCCGAGGCAGCTGGACTGAAAAAGGGAGATCTGATTGTTGCGATCAATGGACGTGAAGAGAGAAGTCGCCTTGGTGTGATCGAGACCCTGCGTGGGATGTTTCCTGGCGAGAATGTGCGTTTGACGATCACGCGGAGTGATCCCGCGAGTGACCCCACAACGATGGATGTGGATGCCGCGATTCGCGAGTTAAACGTCATGCGGGAGTCTGAAAGCGATGCGAGAGTCAATGGTCCGAGAAATGTGAGATTGACAGGTTTTGACCAAGTCATGCAGCACGACACCGTATTGGACCCAAATGAATGCGGCGGACCCCTACTCGACACCGATGGCAATGTGGTCGGTATCAATATCGCCCGTGCCGGTCGGGTGGTGAGTTATGCTCTGCCCGCTTCGCTGATACTTCCCGAGATGATCAGCATGCTGGCCGAGGCTCGTGCGGCAAGTCGCTGATGCCGCAGCGAGGGAATGATGTTGGTCGTCGTTTTAACGCAGATGATCATTGCCAACGCGTATCCGATCAAGCAAAGACCTTTTGCATGATGGTGACATCACACCAGTTTCCATTTATGTATCCAATTTCTTTCTGGATACCAACAATCTCGTAGCCGTAGCGCTGATGAAAGGAAATACTTCGCTGGTTGTCGCTGATGATTTTCGCAACCGCGTGATGAATCCCGGCTTCACGACAATGTTGTTCTAGATGGGTTTGCAGTTGGTCTCCGATACCACATCCGGTTGCATTCGGCCGCAGATAGATCGATGTTTCGCAAGCGAATCGATAGCCATGACGAGTACTATGCGGGCGTGACGAAGACCAGCCAACAATCTGTTCATGGACTTCGGCAACAAACCACGCGTGAGGTGTTGTAGCACCGATAAGTTGACTGACCTCGGCCTCTGTCCAGTGCTGTGTATCGAACGTTGATCCACCGATTGCGATATGGTGGTTGTAGATCTCTGCAATGGAGTTTGCATCAATCGTTACAGCCTTGCGCACTCGTGCCTCGTCCATTTTTCGCCCGCTGTTCATCACTTGTTTGAGAAGACGCGCTTATTGGGTCCTGTGTGTTCCCACAACCACTGGATTGAATCGTTGATCCGTGTCTCATGCTGATCGGTTGTGAGGCCATCGTGATCAAGACCCTCCATCAAAACAGTCCTGCATTGACCCGCATAGACAGCCAGTAATTCGTTTTGGAACTCGATCGGAACCAGCGTATCGAGTTCCGACTGCAGAACAACAGCATGAAGATCGACGTGCCTGGCTGTCAGCATGCTATCCATAGAATCGCTCAGGTCCGCGATCACGCGATTGATTAAACCAAAATGCGGGTACGGTGAGGCGGCGTGTTTGAGAACGCGGCGCAGTGGAGGCGGGTTCCGCAGAATCAAACCGGTCCGACTTCGATCTGGCTGCGCTGTTGCAGCGATATGCAGTGCCGTCGTGCAGCCTAGGCTGTTGCCACACAGCCAGACAGATGTTTCTGGACCCACGTGTTCCTCTGTGATTCTTTTCCAGAACGCGGAGGCTGCCGAAGCCATCGTCGACAGGCTTGCTTGTCCAGCACTGCCGCCGTAACCGGGTGGATTCCACGTCCACACCGCCGTTCGTGGTACATCCAGCATGGAAATCGGGAATGTCGTTGAACGCTCTGCCCGCCCAGCAGTTCCGGGAAACTTGAGGACCAGCAGGTCGGGGGGCTCAGAATCCTGAGTACTTTGCTGGACAAAGCACTCAATCTGATGCGACTCACATTGCAGCATCACCCTCTCCTGATGCGATACCTGAATCGGATGCTGTGATGGTCGCAGCACCATTCGATTCAGGAGATGACGTCGGAAAGAACGAAGTGTTCGCTGCAGCATGTTACGGCCTTGCCTTAGTGCACACGTTGTCCGGGCAGTGCCCCGTCATCAACACCAAGAATGAAAACATCTGCGCCGCCAGGTCCTGCCGCAGTGACCATTCCTTCACTGAGTCCAAAACGCATCTTACGCGGTTTGAGATTTGCAACCATGACAACCAGTCGCCCAACAAGTGCTTCCGGTTCATAGGCGGCTTTGATCCCGGCAAATACCTGGCGATGTTCTTCACCGCCAAGGCTGAGAGTCAGTTTAAGCAGTTTGTTGGCTTCGGGAACGTGTTCGGCACTGATGACGCGTGCAACTCGTAAATCCACCTTTGCAAATTCATCGATGGTGATTTCATCCGCTAGTGGTTCATCCTTGAGGGGTTGGTCACTGTCATCAAAGGTGGGTTGATCTGCTGCCGCTGCATCTGCCGCTGCCAGTTCTTTGCTTTCTTCAATCATTTTCTTCAGATCCTCAGGTTGTACGCGATCCATCATACGTTTGAATTTTGAAACAGGGATTCCGACCAATGGCTTTTTGCTTTGATCCCAGGATGTAATTTCCTCGCCCAGCAATTCTCCGCACTTGGTTGCCAGTTCAGGCAATACGGGAGACAGGTAAACTGCGAGTTGTCGAAATAGATTCAAGGCGACGGTGCAGGTATCCCGCAGTTCATCAACTCGGCTCTCGTCCTTCTTCATTTCCCATGGTTTTGCATGTTCAACAAATGGGTTGGCCGTGTCAGCCAGTTCCATGATTCTTCGCATGGCTTTGGAGTACTCGCCCAATTCGTAAGCTTCCGCGATATCATCACCCGCTGCCGCGGCGGCAGCAAACAGTCCACCGTCATCGGGATAACTATCAGATAGCCCCGTGGCATGGGCAAATTTCCCAACGCGGCTTGCCAAGTTAACCACTTTGCCCACCAAGTCGCTGTTCACCTTCTCGGTGAACTCATCGATTCCTAAATCGAGATCTTCGACACGAGATGTCAGTTTGGTGGCGTAGAAGTATCGCAGGTAGGACGGGCCAGCGTGTTTTAAGTAAGTTTCTGCGGCGACCAAAGTTCCATCACGCTTGGACATTTTCTTACCATCGACATTCAGGAATCCGTGAATGTGGACTTTGGTTGGCATGTTGTATTGAGCGGACTTTAACATGCCTGGCCAGAACAACGTATGGAAATAGGTGATGTCTTTGCCGATGAAGTGGTGAATCTCACAATCTGTATTGCGCCACCAGTTTGCGAGTTGCTCTCCATTTGATTCGCACCATTCCTGAGTGCTGGCAATGTAACCAATCGGTGCATCAAACCAGACATACCAATAGTTGCCAGGCGAATCGGGGATTTCAAAACCGAAGTAGGGAGCGGGTCGACTGATGTCCCAGTCCCGAAGCTCGTCCGCCAGAAAATGACCTTTCAGGTAGTTGGCAACTTCAGTTTGCAGAGCTCCGCTGGTATCGATCCAATCGTTCAGGAATGCGTGCAGTTTCTCAAGTTGAACAAATAAGTGTGTCGACTCGCGGAGCACTGGAGTAGCGCCACTAAGGGTGCTCTTGGGGTCGATCAGATCGGTAGGATTGTAAGTGTGACCGCAAGTGCAGTTGTCACCCGCTTGGTCTGGGCTACCGCATTTTGGGCAAGTGCCGCGCACAAAACGATCAGCGAGGAAAGTTTCGGCTTCTGGATCAAAGAGTTGCTCGATGGATCGCTCGGTAATCAGGTCATCGTCACGCAGCGCTTGCCAAAACTCGGCACAGAGACTGCGATTAGCTTCGCTATTGGTGCTGCCATAGTGATCAAATTGGATGTCAAATCCAGCGAAGTCACGTTGATGGGCCTCGTTCATTGCCTCAATCAATGCTTCTTCGCTCCGTCCCTCCTTGCGGGCTCGAATCATGATCGCGGTGCCATGGGTATCGTCAGCGCAGATATAGATACAGCGGTTGCCGCGAAGTTTTTGAAACCGGACCCAGATGTCAGTCTGGATGTACTCCACCAAGTGCCCGATGTGAATCGGACCATTTGCGTAGGGCAGGGCACTGGTGACGAGAATGTTGCGTGTCATGGATGGTTGCAGCTGTGGAGCGGAGCGGGGCAGGGAATTGTAATCATCTGAGGCAATTCATACGACGGCAGGCGGCTCGATGGAGGCGGGAAAGGGCCAGTTCAAACCAAGGATCTGGAACTGCGAGAAAATGGCGAAGCACTGAAAAAAAGTTTGCAAAACTGGCCGTGAAACAGAAAAAAGACTCAAGTTTTACCCTGCCGTCAGCGTTTGATCTTGCCTTCAGGTGGCCTCGTCACGGACTATTCCGACTTGGGATCGTCCGCGGCTAGCGGTTGACCCGCAAAGGTCTTTCGAGTGGCAGGATGCCTGATCGAAACGCCAGGTTCATTCACACTCTGTCCATGGAGGGGCGAGCGCGATGAGATTGATTTTCGCACTGTTGGCTGGCGGATTACTGGGGATTTCAGGGTCATTTAGTGTGGTTGTGGCTGCCGACGCGATTCTGATGGATTTTTCATCGGCTCACTGCCCCCCCTGTCAGAAAATGCAACCTGCGCTTGCTCAACTAGCCAGCAACGGGATTGCTATCCGGCATGTCGACGTGGTTGCAGAACCACATCTGGCCGCCCGCTATGGAATTCGGAAAACGCCGACGTATGTCGTGATTTCCGGCGGTGTGGAAGTCGCCAGATTGATCGGTATGCAGTCGATCGCTGAATTGCAGGCAGCCCTTGCTATCAATCCCGCAGGGCCTCGGATTCCAACCCGAGCCACCAATGCTTCGCTGCAAAATATTGCTCCTCCGGCGACACGGTTGGCCCCGTTTCCGGGGGCGTTACCTGCCTCTAACACACCCCAACCTGCCGCTATCAGCGAGCCGATGCCAACGGTCTCTCTCGCGCAGGCTGTCGAACTAGCACGTGCTGCCACGGTGCGGCTTCGCGTTCATGATGGACATGGCTACGGTGCAGGAACTGGTACTGTCATTGATACGCATGGGGATCAAGCACTCGTACTGACTTGTGGGCATTTGTTCCGCGAAAATAAAGGTGATGGAAAAATCGAAGTCGATTTGTATGTAGCAGGTGAGACCCGAACCGTGCTTGGTGAGTTACTCGACTATGACGCCGATACGCGCGATGTTGCTTTGGTGGCAATTCGGCCGGGATTCAGCATGCAGTCGGTTCAGGTCCTTCATCCACAGCAACGGATTCGTACCGGCCAGACAGCGTTTAGTTTCGGTTGTGATCGAGGTGCCGACCCCTCGAGACGTGACACGCGGATTACCGGTGTCGACAAGTATGATCAACACCTTGGAGTTTCCAACCTTGAGATCGCAGGTGCACCCATTGATGGACGCAGTGGTGGTGGTTTGTTTGATGAGGGAGGACGACTGATCGGTGTTTGCAATGCGGCGGACTATGAGGGTGATGTTGGAATCTATGCAGGTCCGGGTTCGGTGCAATGGCAACTTGATAGAGCCGGCCTGTCCACGATTTACGAGCGGGCAGGTTCGCCTCAAGCGGCTCCACAGGATCGCTTGGCTTCGCTGCAGGGAACCAACCCCAGCGTTGCGTTACTGCCCACTGGCCCATCAACCAGCAGTACTCGCAACGTCGCACCGATTGGGGCGGCTGCAACAGCCGGTTCAGTTGCCGCAGTCAATCCACCTGCGGTTGGCAATCCGATCGATAAGAACCAGGAAGTGATCGTCATTGTGAGAGATCGAAACAATCCTGCGAGTACGACTCGGGTCATGACTCTGGACCAGCCCTCAGCAGATCTCATGCAATTGATCCATCAGCAAGCCCGTTAGGCTTTGATGGATTCAGAGAAGTCTGGCAGGTGAACGCTCAGTTACTGCTGTTCCTCTGGCTCTGCCTTGTCGGTCTTGATGGGGAACTGGAACTCGCTCACAACTTCTCCATTGACCTTGTGATGGTGCAGAGTCAGCTGACTTTTCTTGTTGGTGTACTTAATCTCGCCGGAGAGGAATCCACCAGCAACACGCAGGAAGCGATGAACAGGCCGTTCGTCACCAGGTTTCCATCCGAACTGGTGCTTTTCGCTGCCAGGCCCACAGCCAAATTCCCAGAGTTCAGTTGTTGCATCGACGGACGCATATTGCCAATGTCGGTCACCGCAGAAAACGATCAGGCCGTCATATAACGCCAGTTTTTCTCTCAACTCGTTGCCTTCGTGAGCAAAAATTACATTGGCATGATTGTCTTTCTTGTTGGCACGGTCAGGGCCGACAATCGGCGTGGGGCTGAAAACCAGTTTGAATCTTGCCTCTGACGCATCCAGTGTCTCGAACAGCCAGTTTTTCTGTTCCACTCCGAGAATTGTCTTGTCGGGTCCATCAGGCAGATTGTTTGGGCTGCGGAAATCGCGGCCCTCAAGAAACCATACTTGCAGGTCCTTGCCCCATTGAACCGTTTGGTAGCGGGGATCACGTGAAGGGAATTGCTCACGATTGAACAGTTGTACGCCCCTTTCAAAACTGACTGAACCATACATTTGGCCTGGCGAGCAGTCATTCTTCAATGTGTCGTGATCGTCTTTTAGAAAGTAGCTGGTGGTATTCTGATAGAACTGCCGGTTGCTAGGCAAGGCAAAGATTCTTGCCCATTTGAAACGCATCAGCTCAAGTGTCATCGCCCAAGGATCTGGTTTGTCATAGTATTCAATGTCTCCAGCGTGGACGACGAAGTCGGGGTTGATTTGTGCCATGGCAGGATAAATCCTGTGTCCACGCAGTCCATCATCTCGGCGGATGAAATCATGACAGGTGGTCATGCAGAACTTGATGTTTTTTTGCGAGTTGCCCGCTGGTGCTGTCTCGAATCGCCCGCGAATGACTGCGGTGGGAAGTTTTCCAGCAGTGGCACGTGCTTCGACAACTGCAGCATACCGTGTTCCTGGTTTGAGCCCTTCGAGTTTCCACTGTGATGTGAAATCCTCGGCTGCGGTCGTGCGTTTCCAGTCAGTCCGCTTCAGTGTCCGACGCTGAAGTTCCGGAAAGTAGGTCAGACGCACCTCTCCTTCGCTTCCAGGGCAAGCTCCAAACATGTCGTCCAAAACTGCATCTTCCGGTAATTGAGCAGCAAGCAAATGTGCTGCATCATTGGTTTTTGATAACTGGTTGGCATCGCCTTTTGAGATGACCCGAAACTTCCTCCCGTCGGTGTTCATTTGCTGGTTACGCGTGGTCCGCGTCCACAGCACAATCGAAGTTTGGTCCGCCCAACTGTTTCTCATGCCATTGGCAAGGAATGGTCCTGAGGATGTGTTATCTACCGACGATTGGCGGCCATCCAATGCTGTGAAGCGAAAGTTCCGATAGGCAGCCCGCCCGCCATGGTCAGTCAGCATGATTCGATCATCTGTGTGTGGTTGTCCGAAACCTTTCAACCCCCAGAATTTGCTGACCGCAAAGCTTGCGTCCCAAACGGGACCAACCGTTGCGGTACTTGACACTAGTTCGCCATTGAGAAAATGTTGAAGGTTGGTTCCGTTGGCGATGATTTTGGCGGAGTTCCACTGCCCAACAGGATTCAGAGTTTTTGAAGGCGAAGGCTCAAACAAGTCGTAAATCGAGGCGGTCGACCCTTTGCCGGAATCGGTCGGCTTGTCATCAATGATCTGGTACTCAATACCGTAATGCCGGGAACCAAATTTGCGGACGCGATATTTCAAGCCAGTGTTGGTTCGGGATTCAATCTTCCATTCAAACGAGAGTTCAAAGTTGGATGGTAGCGGGCCACTGACAATACTGCCTTTACCACCTTGGGGGCGTACCAGACGAATTTCCCCATCAACGAATTCCCAACTGTCAGCAGACGCATTTTTGTCAAGGCATTCCCAGAAATCCTTTTGGTGCCAGTCGCTAGTTGTGTTATTAGCAGTCGGCGGGTCTGCCGATTCCTGCGCGGCTGCAATGCTAAGCCCCAGCCGCGTGACGCTGAAAAAAAGAATCACGAACGTAAAATAACGAAGATAGCTCATCGATGAATTCTCGCGGGGACGCAAATTGAAGCAGCAAGAATCTTAGTCTGAATCCCGGAGCCAGTGGATCGTCAACTCGCTGGGCCAAAATGTCTTCCGTGCTCGATAAATCTACATCGAGCTCCGGCCAGATCGCGGAACAGCCGCTCAATTGTGCTTTGATCAGCGGGTGGGGCGACTCCCATCCACTAGTCAGATGATTGAAAACCGCGTGGTTCTGCTATCGAGCTCGTTCTGCGTTGTGAACGGAACGCTGTGTTGTGAACTGCTCGAGCTCGGATTCGAGAGCTTGCAACTCTTGACTCAGCCAATCACCAAAGAGCTCACAGGACTCCGGTGCCAGGGTCGCTGTCAGTTCGTACCAATGCTCTCCACTCGCTTTTGGTGGAGTTTGATGATCGCTTGAGGTAGTCATCGGAGTCGTCTCCGTGGTTAGCATTTGGTTGCGAGGAACGTGGTTCTACCCAAGCCGTCAAATCGAATGACGATTTTGGGCGTCCCGCGTTTCGCTTCATGATTTCTTAGAGGCCTGATGGCGGGGAAAGGTTCGATGCAAGCAGCGTGCCGAAGTGATTGCTTGCTGGCTTGATTGATCGTAAGTTAATGTCCAATATGGGGTTAAGTAAATTGATTGGCCGTTGGACAATACCGGCAACGTAGTGATTAGGCAGCAATGCTGTATCGATTCTGCTACAGCGTGTTCCCCGCTTACTGTTGATCGGTGAAGCACATCCTCTTAGTGTAATTAAATGCCCGTAATGATGCAACTAAGAGAAGAAAAGCCCCTTTGGGTGGTTTTCCGCCTGTTTTGAGAGTCGATCGAAGACTGAGCGGCAGAGTCAATCGGATTATGTGCTGACAGGGTTCCGTGGGGAAAAACGGGTTTGTGAGCTTTTTGGGTCAATTCTCACCAATATGACGTCACTAGCTGCGAATTAGTGAGAGTTGGACCGGTTCCAACGGCAGTTTGTGCCTTGTTCCGATTCATATCAGCCACCAATTTTGAGGAAAATAGAATGATCAAGAAAATGATAATGGCAGGAGGCGCATTGGCCCTCCTTTCGAGCGTGACTCTTGGCGTGCCGTTGATCAGTTATGCACGTTGCGGAGTTAGTTGGCTGCAGAGTTCTGCCAGCGATGCGATGCCCCTGGAGTGGGAACTCAAGCGAGCGCGGCAGATGATTGCAGACTTGAAGCCAGAGATTGAAATGAATGCAAAAAGCATTGCCCGAGAGAAGGTTGGGGTCGCCAGATTGGAAAAGCAACTTGATGAGACCAATCAGCGTCTCACGAAAACTCAGAGCGACATTGAGCGTTTGAGCGAAGATCTGCGAAGCAAAAATGATTATTTCAGTTATGGAGGACGCACGTATACGACCGCCCAGGTACAGAACGATCTGGGGAATCGATTCAAGCGATTCAAGACGCGTCGTGCCACCGCAGAAAAACTCAGTCAGATGTTATCCGCGCGTGAATCATCTTTGCAGGCTGGACAGGAACGCATGGAAACCATGCTAGGTGCAAAGAGTCAGTTGGAGGTTGAGGTAGAGAATTTGCAGGCTCGCGTTGGCGCACTACGTGTTGCTCAAACAAGCAGTCAGCTGAATCTGGACGACAGCCAATTGGCCCGGACACGCGACTTGTTGGATGAGATTGCAACCAGAATCGATGTCGAGGAAGAGACGATGAGTGTTGATGCTGAGTACTTCAGTGAAATTGATCTGGATGAGCCAAGTGATGATAATCTGTTGGACGATATCTCTTCGTATTTCGAAGGTTCGCCAGAACAGAAATCAGGCTCATTAGTGGCAATTCAACTGAACTGAATGCAGGTGTCTCGTTTGACGTCAACAGTTCTTTTTCTTCCCTGACACCGTAGGCTGATTCGTGTCGGCAATCCAATCCCAAGAGAATACTCAAGCACTTCCAGCATCCCGCTGGAGATTGTGGATTGATGGTTGTGGTGGGTATTTGCTTTTGACTGGAACGCAGTGGAGTGTTGGAGGATTGAGTCAGGCGACCACAGCGGACATCTGTGTTAGAGCAGATTGGCCCCGTTCAGCTGGTTCGATCGAGAGAATAGATGGTGACTATTTTTGGCAGGGGCGGAATTCATCTGATGCAAAGGTGTTGCTGACGAGTGGCACACCGATGCCCGTTCCCGGTTCTGCCGTGATGACGTTGGACCAACCTAGTCAGCTTTCGGATACTGCAGTGCTCTCGTTGAATGCTCCGCACCGTTTTGATCAGCACGTCGATGGTGTTGTTCTGGTTCGGGAGACAGTCCTGATTGGATCGGGTAACGAGTGTCATTTACGGTGCCGCGATGCGAGCGAAAGGGCAATCCTGCAATTGAAAGAGAATCAGTGGTATGCAAAGTCTGGCTTGTCGGGTGACTTTTACAGACTCGATCCGGGTCATCGACTGGTGCTTCAATCCCTCGCGATGACATTGGAAACGGCATGACAAAGGCAGCAAAAAATGCAGTCGAGCCGAAAGTGTCGAGATCGCTGGAAACTTCCGCGCCCACAACTGAGCTGCCTGGGGCCAATAAAACGGTGGGAAACAGTACCCCAGAGAGGATCACTACTGGTCAATCTCCACGGAAACCCCGATTGATGAACATATTACTGGATAAACTGAGGGAGCAACCGGAACCGGTGCAGGCATCGGAACGGCGTCTGGTGGGTGTCTTGATGGATACAGAAACTGACAACGACTTTGACAACGACTTTGATGCAGTGAACGATACGGATAAACCGAGCACTTCATCTGCGTCCCAACCAGAAGGTCGCAATGACGACCCTTGGATTGGGGAAACCCAAATCGGTGAAATTTCGACTCGATCGATGACCTTTACTTATCCCCCCGGATCGACCCCGTTGCCGCGCTACACGATTCGTCGTGGAGTTGGGATCGGTGGCTTTGGTGAGGTTTACTTCGCCGTCAGTGATGTTGGCAAGGAGGTAGCCCTGAAGCGGATTCAACGAAATCTGGAGATCGAGTTGCGAGGTGTTTCCCAGTGCTTGAATCTCAAGCATCCGAATCTGGTTGCACTGTTTGATATTTGTCGTGATTCCAATGACCAGTCCTGGGTGGTGATGGAATATGTTGCCGGACTCAATCTCAGGCAGATCCTAGATGAGTCGCCCAATGGATTGCCACCGGTGGAAGTGAATCGATGGATTCAGGGAATTGGTGCTGGTGTCCATCACTTGCACACAGCCGGATTGGTGCATCGGGATTTGAAACCGGGCAACATTTTTGATGATCTGGGATTGGTGAAAGTTGGTGATTACGGTCTCAGCAAGTTCATCTCGTCTTCGCACCGTGGCGGTCATACGGAAAGCGTTGGAACGTTCCATTACATGGCGCCGGAAATCGGGCGAGGCCAATATGGGCGTGAGATCGATATTTACGCACTCGGTATCCTGTTGTTTGAGTTATTGACAGGTCAAGTTCCCTTCGATGGCGAGAGTTGCCACGAAATCATCGTCAAGCATCTGACGGCGACTCCGGATCTCGGTGGAGTTGCGGAACCATACCGGTCGACCATCTCGCGTTGTCTTGAAAAAGACCCCAGAAAACGGTTTGAGTCGGTTGCTGACATGCTGGCGTCATTGCCCCTTGGTGTCGCTGACGCCGGAGTTCCGTCTTCGGCAAGGCAATCATCGCAAGAGGTGTCCTGCGAGGAGTTCGAGCCCATCAACGCGATTCTTGTGGCGAACATCGTCGATCCGGTTTCGACGAACCGGTTGGGGCTAGAGGGGGTGCAAAGCCCAACGTTCGTTGACGAGCCCGTTGCGCGTGCGGCCCAAAGCAGTTGGCATGAACTTAGCCGCTGGTGGAGCGGGGGGAGTCAAACGCCAGAGTCCAAGACTGCTCATCAGTTTGAAAAATGGATTTTGCTGTTGGTGGCAGGGTTCCTGATTCTGGCCAATAGGTTTTGGTTGGTGCCGATGTTGACTCTGGTTGCTTGTGTTTATGTGCCTTACTACATCATCAGGCAGATGGTGTTGCACTCGCGGCGACAGCCGAGTTATGCCGAAGCCCAACGCATTGCCACCGTGGTTGCACCGCAACGACAGGCGATTTCACCTTCTGCGTGGCGTAATGGCGTTCGCAACGAATTGCGTGCAAAGCCCACTTTGCACAGATTGGCAGAGCTCAATACGTCCTGGATCGCGGCGATGGTGTCTGTGGCCGGTCTGACATTGGTTGCGGGTGTGATCGGTCTCGATAATGTTCCCGTATTTGCTTCGTCAATTGCTCCGTATGCATGGCTTGCAGTGATTGTCCTTAGTGCTACGTGTGGAATCCTGGGTTTGGGGAAACTTTGGGAGTGTGATGAAGGTGAGTCATTGCCACGGCGTCTGGTTCTAGCAGGCGTTGGGGCGGGTGTCGGGTTTCTCGCTTACACTGCAGGTGGGTTCCTGATGATTCCGTTGGATCAGGGCTTGGTCCGGGACATCCCCTCCTCTTTTTCTATGAATCTCTATTCTGGAGACGGCCCCCATGCCACAGCTTTCATGGCACACTTTGCATTGCTTTTTGTCTGCCTGCGATGGTGGAAACCCGTTGATCCGTTGCGCCGCAAACGTCTCAGTCTGTGGTCCGTTGCTGTTGCAGTAGCTGCAGGTTGGGCGGTGCATCAAGTCCTTCCAATAACGGGTGCCATCGGAATGTGGTCAGCGGGTGGCATAGCCATCGCAGTGCAGTTATCCGCTCCTTGGGTGAATTCCCGAACGCCTCAAAGAAATCTATCCCAACCTCAACAAGCGACGGGTGATGTTGTCAACGCGGCACAGGCAGGAGCATACGATGCATGATGGTCGACTCAGTACGATATTAGTGGTGACCCTGATCCTGTGTGGGTCCATGTTGGACAAAGCTTCGGCAGATGGTGATGAAAGTAAGGGTGAAGATTCACCCAAGCAATTGTCAGTTGCGCCGATGGATCACATTGTCTATGCGGATGATCGCCCAACATGGGTCAGTGATCCGGTGAAACAGCAGGATAATGAAGCGACCTTTGTTGTCGTGTCTGGACCCTGCGATACTCCCGAAGAAAGTTTGCGGGAACTAAACTTGATGCGTCGAGCGGCGTTATCCACTTATATCAGTCGCATCACGAATTATTTTGGAATTAAAGAATTCTATGACATCAGTGATGAGCGGATCGATCAGGACTTTGTAATGCGGCGCTACTCAGGTGAGATCATCGTGGGCGGAACAAGTCAATACGAGGATGCCGTTGAGATCAGGGTCACAGAGTCGGAACGTAAATTGATACTTGATGCGTGGCAGAACGTCGAGGTGTCCCAACGACTGCAGGCACTCGGAGTCGCGATGTTTGGTGGACTGGCAGTGCTCGTGGTAAGTTCGACTGCGATTGGCGTTGTCGCTAGAAGGCAGGATCGCAAGCAGCAGTCGTCACAGACCAGTGCATGACCGATCAGGTCCACTCTCTCAGCCATTTTTCAAGAATCAAGAGGTTCCACAGACGGTAACCATGGTTCTGCTCATTTGTTTCATGGGCACGGACAAGTTCCGCAATGGATTCCTTGCGAAAGTAGGGAGCAATTCTCGCGTCCTCGGCAAGCAGTGTCTCGTGCACCATGGGTTTAAGTTCGTTACGGAACCAGTTGGCGATGGGGATCCCAAATCCCATCTTCTTGCGGGTAAAGATTGAACGGGGGATCATCGATCCGAACGTGTCCTGCAGAATCAGTTTTCCCCGTCGTCCACGGAACTTCAGGTCGACTGGCAACGAAGCGGCGAATTCCACAATGCGGTGATCAAGTAGCGGTTGGCGGACCTCGAGTCCATGAGCCATGGATGCGATGTCGACCTTGGTGCAAAGATCACACGGAAGGTAAGAAAGAATGTCGGCGGTGGAAGCACGTGTGACGAGGTCCCGGCCCGCACTTCGCGACCATACCGATTCAAGAAAATCAAATGGGTCATCACCCGGCAAGGATTCAAGGAAACTGTCGGTATAGATCGAAGCCCGCAACGATTCCGGGAAAATCTGCAGCCAGTTCAAATAACGTCGCGCGGGTGGTTGATCCAATGCTTCCAGGAATCGTTTTCCCCTTCGGATCAGTGATTTTCTTCGATCTGAATCAGGCAATTTTTGAATCAGTCGCAGGCCAGGTATTTTATGAACCGGGAACAGTTTTCTCAGTTTGTTGCTTAGCCACAGAGCGCGGTAGCGTTCGTAGCCTGCAAATAACTCGTCGCCACCATCACCCGACAATGCGACGGTGACTTCTGATTTTGTAAGTTCGGAAAGGTACCACGTAGGAACGGCTGACGAATCACCAAAGGGTTCGTCGTAATGCCATACCAGTTTGTCGATCACATCTACACCACTTGGCATGACCTCGAATCGCTGGTGTTTTGTGCCGAGATGTTTGGCAACCTCGGCGGCGTATCCTGTTTCATCAAAGTCTGCGACTGGAAACCCAATGCTGAAGGTGCGAATCGATGAATTACCTTGTTCATTAGCGATGGCAGTGATCAGGGAGGAATCAATACCGCCCGAAAGAAATGATCCCAGTGGGACATCGCTTTGCATGCGCAGTTTGACTGAGTCGGTCAATAGTTCGCGCAGTTGCTCGCAGGCAGTCTCGCGGTCAATGGGCTGTTCGACCGAGGGATCAAAGTCCCAGTAACGATGAACTTCGATGTGACCATTCTCATAAACCGCATAGTGTCCCGGCGCAAGTTTTCGTACACCTTTCCAAATGGTACCCGGATGCGGGATGTACTGATAAGTCAGGAATTCGTCAATCGCGGCTGGATCAATTTCTTCACATATACCCTCGACGGCGGCCAAAGACTTCAACTCACTGCCGAAGATGAGTCGGTTGTCTTTCACTGCATAGTAAAGTGGTTTTTGTCCGATCCGATCGCGAGCCAGCACGAAGCGGTTCCGGTTTGCATCCCAGATTCCAATGGCAAACATTCCATTCAGGTGACTGAAACAGTCAGTGCCATGATCTTCGTAGAGGTGCAGGATCGATTCGCCATCACCTTCAGTCGCGAATTGATGTCCCCGGCCTTCAAGTCGCCGCCGAAGTGTTCGGTAGTTGTAGATTTCTCCGTTGAACACCATCCGGACGGTGCCGTCCTCATTTGCCATGGGTTGGCGGGCACCTTTGAGGTCGATGATGCTTAGACGTCGAAAGCCAAGAGCCACACCGATGTCATTACCGTAAGCATCTCGATGGCACGTGCTGATCCACGTTTGTGAATCATCGGGCCCTCGGTGCGAGATGGCATCGGTCATTCTGGTCAGCAGTTCGGGAGAGATTGACTGTCTCTGATTGTTCCAGACCGCTCCCGTTATTCCGCACATCTACCACTCCTGACCCATTTGCACCGTGTTGCCAATCAAGAGTATGACTGCCGCTTCGCGCTTACGAAAGAGAGTGACGCAGACATCCCTATTAGTTACCCGAAATCGACTGGTCGTCATGCCGTCAGCGGACAGTATCGGCGAGTAGCCTGTTCGCAGTGTGGTCAGGACCTGCTTTTTGATTTGACATTTGGCAAGTCTCCGTTTGGTGACTGTCGGTCAACAGCGGTATGCGAGCTACTTCCTTCTCGTACCTCGAGATGTTTGCAGACACTCGCAAACAAGGGTTGCGTTAATTTATCTGGTTTCCATCCTTGGTATGATCAGGTTCAGGCGTTTGGGCCAGTCATGCTGCGGTTGCATGAATAATGCTTGGACTAAATGAAAATCTTCAGACAATGGATGATCAATAATATGTCGCGAGTTCTTCTTTGTTTCATTTTTCTGGTCCTGCCGACCTGTCTTTTGATGGGCCACGCCGAGGTTGTTGCTGATGAAGCGACGCCAGAAATGAATCGTCAACGGATTCAATTCAAGAGCACTGCTGACGGCAGCGTGCAGGAAGCAATGCTAATTCTCCCCAAATCGAAGAAGGACTTGCCTAAGGCTATTCCGATGGTCGTTAGCCTTCATTCGTGGAGCGGTGATCTAAAGCAACGTAACGCACTTGAAAAACTAGTCCATGATCGCGGTTGGGTTTACCTGTTTCCGAACTTTCGAGGTGTCAATCGTACTCCGCAAGCTTGTGGATCGGCCCTAGCTCAACAGGACATCCTGGATGCAATGGCTTGGGTAATTTCTCACCACTCGATTGACGACGACAAGCTTTATTTGACTGGTACATCGGGCGGTGGACACATGACGCTGCTGATGGCATCACGTTATCCAGACCGTTGGCAGGCTGCCAGTGCGTGGGTAGGAATAAGTGATCTGGTAGCATGGCATGCCCGTCATCGTGATTCCAAATATGGAAACATGATGGAACAGTGCTGTGGTGGCGCGCCTGGTGACTCACCCGAAGTGGATGCTCAGTACAAATCACGGAGCCCGATGACTTATTTGTCAGGCGCTCGCAATGTCGCGATTGATATCTCGGCTGGAATCCGGGATGGCCATGAGGGCAGCGTTCCCATTCGGCAGTCCATTGATGCGTTCAATGCCATCGCTCACGCGAGGGGTGAGTCGGGCGTTAGCGTCGACGAGATTGAGCAGTTGTCGCGTCCAGCGCAGTTGGAGCAGGCGAAATCAGGAGATCTGGGATTCGATTCTTCATTCGACAGAAAGTACTTTTTGCGTCGGCGTAGTGGGGATGCTCGATTGACCATTTTTGATGGGGCTCATGAGGGAATTGCGTCAGCAACGATCGCTTGGTTTGAAAGTCATCCCTGACGAACCTGTTCCAATTAGATGTGCGACTCGTGACCGATTTTCCTGCGAATCAGGCTCTCGGCCCTGTTCCTTGCTCCACGAGAGCGGGCTGGTTGCTAGCCATTTGATGACGGCTCCTTGCCCCTCAGCAAAGGTCCTTGGAGACGCTTTTGCCAGCAAATGACGGGAAAAAAATCCACATAATGAACTTGTGTATACTGGTCAGTGGGGTTAGGTTGATTTGGTTAGAGAAGGCTTGTGAACCAGGAGGATTCAAGATGTTGGTGCTATCGAGGAAAGAGGGAGAGTCGATCGAATTTCCCGATTTGAACGTGCGTGTTCAAATCATTCAGTTAAAGAAATCAAAGGTGCAGCTTGGTATCGAGGCACCGCGCGAGATCCAAGTTGACCGCAGCGAGACAGTTGACCGCAGGGTTGATGAGAGCGGCGCTGCTCGTGCTAGAGGCCGCGAATATAACGTGAATCGCGAAGAGCTTGACCAACGGTTGTTCGATGAGTTGGCAAAATTAGAGGTTGAGGTCTTGGCGTTGGCCGAATTGGTCGCTTCGAAAGACCGAGATTTAGCGAGACATACAGCGACAGTATCACTCGAACGTATGAACACATTACGGAATACTTTGAATTCAATGTCATCACGACGCAGAGTCACTCGGTCGATTGCCGAGTTCATGCAATCGAGATGCAAACAAAGCGAAACGGCTGTGGGCAGGGGAAACTGCGATCCCAATACCAAAACTCAGGATGAATCCGTTTCGACATGGGATCAGTCAAGTTTGGAGCGTGCTGACTGCATTCGGCAGGCCGGCGGCAGCTACTTCTTGGAATCCGACGTGTCACCCATCTTTGGTTCTGGTTCGTTAGAAGCCGGGCATGGATGAGAGGCGATGCGAATGAGGCTGATTCAAGGAATGGTGCTTCACGGTTCCCACGTCTCGTTAAAAAAACCTGCTGCTTTGACTTTTCCAGGAAGTTGCGAGGTGGCACCACGCCGTATATCAATCAATGCCCAGTCGGGGAGCTTAGGCGTTTGTCGGGCGTTGTTCAGGTAGTCGTACTCACGAAAGGTAAAACCGCTGTTGATGACGACGTAACGATCAGGATTGAGTGGATTCGGAAAGATCATGACAGGTACATGCCCACGACGGGGAACAGTTTGGTTGCCAATGATAATTTCCTCTTGATTCCACCGCACTGGTAGTTGTTCTTCGATCTTTTTCAAGAATGAATTAGAGGTTGGATCTCCGAACAGAATAAGGTTGCAGGAGGCGATATCCTGAGCGGTGAGATCATGATCTTCTTTTTGTTGAATGTCGCCGCGAAAGTGCTTCCGCCAATGGGTTCTCGCATGTTCGGACTCACTGGTGACCCAATCCTGAACGATCGGGTCATCTGAGCTACCGGTTGGAAGAACAAACAGAAAAGAGTTCATGAATGCATCATCAATCGGACCTTGAAGGCCCGGTCGTTTTCGCGTGATTTGCCGCGGCGAAGCGGGTTTCCATGCCCCATCGTATCGGCTGAGTTCCCACTCCCATGAACGGTCAGATGACACGAGCGGACCGGATAGTTTTGTCCCATCGATTGTGACTTGGACCCGGTTTCGGGCATGTCCGGGCCAGTGCCCCGGGGGAAATGCAAAACGCAAGCGGTTAATGTTCTTCGTTGAAACTGTGAGAGTTGAGTCATGGACTTCTGCAGAGACAGTTGCGGGAATCCAGTGCTGTTCAAGTCCTTGTACATCCAGCCAGTGCATTTTGTGATATCGCAGCGTGACTGTGGTGAATTCAACACGGTCAGGCATTCGATTTGGTGATGTGCGTGCCAGTTCCTCCATCCGCGATTCAATCTCGATCTTTGAGTCAGGGTGGATTTTGTGCGCTGTGTTGGGACCAATCACATGCACAAGTTCGATCCCTTTTTCCCGCAGAGTTGCCTCCATGACGTCGGCTGCCTGCTTTTGTCGGTCGATTTCGCCACTGTAGGCAACGGTGGGGCAGTTCGTGAGATTGCTCGCCCACACCGGGCAGTCGTAGAGTTGCCAAAGTGTTTTCTGGAATTGGGGAGCGGTTTTTCGGACAGGCTCTTGTTGGAATGAGTGTAAAAATCCAGGCGTCTCGGAGAAACCTGCTCCGGGATTTGCCGCAAACCAGCGATCACTGTAATGGGTTGCAAACTGCCAGCATGCAGCACCACCCATGGAAAAACCACGTGCACTGATTTTTCGACGGTCCACCGGCAGTCGAGATTCAATGTATTGCAGTGCTTCCAGAACGTCGATTTCTCCGGCAAATTTGAATGCGTTGCTGTATCTACCGTAGGGGTGCAACACGAATGTGTCTCGAGGTGTGTATTGACCTGCGTTGCGACTTTGGTTGGAAAGAAAAGAAACTTCGCTCAGTTTTTCACCGCGGCCATGAAACCACAGGTCCAATCGGCGAGGGCGTGCGTCGTGTGCTGCAAAGCCAGGTGGGATGACGACACTGTAGGGTTGGATCGACTGGTCAATGCCGGAGCGAAAGCCTCCCACCAGCAGTTGCTGATCTTGTTTGTCGCTAAGCCCAACGACTTGGTGCCAGTTTCCGCCCAGACCGACTACTTGCAACCTCCGTGCTGCTTCATCAAGCAACTTGGCTGCCAAATCCGCATCCCCTGCTTTGTAGAACTGTTCGAATTCAATTGCGAGTTCTATCGCTCGCGGGAATACGAGCACCTCGGATTCAAGGGATCTGACTCTGGCACTGGGCGATTTTTCTTTCGTTGTGGTTTGTTGACCGAGCAACGTTTGCCACTGGGTTCGAATCGATTTGCAACGCAGGGCCAGTGCATCCAGCGTGTTGGGATCAATTTTGATTCCTTTCGGTGGAATGGGCCGAACCTGTTCGGGTCGATTATCAG
Source organism: Rubripirellula sp. (assembly GCA_028823035.1). Taxonomy (GTDB): domain Bacteria; phylum Planctomycetota; class Planctomycetia; order Pirellulales; family Pirellulaceae; genus Rubripirellula. Next base: position 38,664 of record JAPKCI010000010.1, on the reverse strand, counting down.
CGGGGCCATCCGCATGGGCTGCCCCAAGTGAACTGAGCAGGCAGGCGACAGAAAGTGAATAGCAAACGACTCTCGATAACACGAATGTCACCTCGGTTATGGCTTAAGGGCGTGGCGAAGCGAATTGAATCAAGGAAAAACTGAGTCAGAACACCACGGATCATGGTCAATGATGTAAAACTGGAGTCGCGTTATCATACTGGTAATGAAATGGCGATGAGACCAAGGTGATCGAATTCAATGGCAACGATTTTGCTGGCCGAAGACAGTTCGACCCACACAGCACTGATTCGGTCTTTGTTGGAACACGACGGGCATTACGTTGAGTGTGTGGATGATGGCTATAAGGCCTGGCAGGCAATCGCGGAAAAACGACCGGATTTGGTAATCACGGACTTGCGCATGCCGCAATTAAATGGTCGCGAGTTGGTGCAGAAGATCGTTGAAAATGACGCGGATCTGCCCTGCATCGTCGTCACGGCGAAGGGTTCCGAGGGGTTGGCTGTTGATGCATTGGCGGTTGGTGCCGTCAACTTTGTGCCGAAAAATTCACTCAACAAGCTGCTCACTCATGTTGTTCATCAGACACTGAGTATGGCAGAAGTGAATGCGATTTTCCATGGATTTCGTGGGCGTTTGGAGTGTCCAGAATTCAGTGTTGAGCTATCGAATGAAGTATCGGCAATCGAGCCGACGGTGCTGTATGTGATACAGACTCTTGCAGCGGCAACCAAGCTTCCTACCGTTCAGCGTATCCGTGTGGGGGCCGCACTTGCCAGCGCACTTTTCAATGCCATGTGTTACGGTAACCTTGAGATCAAGGACGAAGACACCTTTGTCAGTCGTTTGCTCACAGGGGACAAGAGTGGGAACGAAGAATTGCGAGAGCGTGCCAATCGTGAACCGTATTGCAGTCGCAAGGTCCGGTTGAAGGTCTCGGTTGGGGCAACAGATACACGTTTTTTGATCTCACATGACGGGCCCGGTCGGATGACCCGTCTAACGCCTGCACCGGGGACGGCAGAGTCATTCGAATTGGAACAATGTCGTGGCTTTGTGCTGATGACAAGCTTCATGGATGACATCATTTTTCAGTCCGGCAATAGTAGCGTCGTGCTGGTTAAATGCGATTCACACGTGGCTCTTTCAGACGTTACCGATTGAGTTGTTGCGATTTGCCGAGTGCTGCAATCACTGGAAATTCAAGCCTGCTGAGGTTGCACAACGACTTTCATTTGATCTGCGTCGCCTGCGTGTAATCGTTCGAACCACTGAGGACCGTCGCTCAGAGGTATCTTTGCAGTGATCAGTGGTTTGACATTGATGATGCCACGATTCATCAAATCAATGCATTGAGGATATTCGCCATTGCAACCACACGTTCCATGCAGTGAGATCTCTCGCGTGACCACCGACTGCAGTGGCAGGTCGATCATGGGCGAGACGTTCCCGATCAAGGTGACATTTCCACCTTTGCGCACACATTCAATCGCTGTTTTCACGGTTGGGGTAGTGCCTACTACTTCAAAGGCAACGTCGGCGCCCCGCCCGCCGGTCAAAGCGATAATGGCTTCCGCGGCATTGCATTGGTCTCCGCGAATCACATCGTCAGCTCCTAACTGCTTGGCAACTTCCAGCCGCTTGTCATTCAGGTCGACTGCAATGATTCTTGTCGCACCTGCAGCACGGGCGGCTTGCAGAGTGAGAAGCCCGATCATGCCGGCACCCACAACTACCGCTGTGTCACCAAGAGTAATCGGTGTCACGTTTGCAGCATGTACCGCTACTGATACAGCTTCGACCAGCGCTGCTTCTTCGAAGGGGAGAGTATCAGGTAGTTGGTATACGATTCTTCGGGGTACACTGATTCGCTCTGCGAACGCGCCATGCCTTCGATATTCCCCACAGGATACGCCCAGCACCATCCGGTTATCGCATAGATTTGCACTGCCGTCCCGGCAAAAGTCGCACTGGCCACATGAGACCATTGAATCGAACGTCACGCGAGTGCCTTCGGGCATGTCCGAGACATTGGATCCGGTGCCCACTACGATCCCTGATGCCTCATGGCCCATGACAAGCGGCGGAATACGGCGACCAGTGCTACCGTCATATCCATGGATATCACTGCCGCAAATCCCGCACGCTTCGACTTGGATCAGGACATCTTCTGCACCAACCTCGGGCTCGTCGACGTCGGTGACTTGCATTTTCTTGTACTCTGTCAGCAGCAGCGCTTTCATCGTGGTGGGAATTCCTTTGAGTGAGTGCTTCTCGGTATCAAACAGTTTTTATATGTTGACACGCAATCGTAGTTTAGCACAGGTGACAGCAGTTTGATGGATGAAGAAACCCTGACCGCCTATCACGAATCGGGCCATGCAGTGATTGCCTATACGCTGGGTGGTACGGTTGAGGGGATGCAGCTTGGTGGTGAAGCCGACGACTGGTTGCCGGCCCGATTTGGTGATTGCCGAATTCGGTGGGGGCAAATTGACGCCAGTAGTGATTGGCAGCGTAGGCGAGAAATATTAACGATTCTTGCGGGCCCCGTGGCTGAAATGGTTTACCGTGAAGAACCACTGCATCCGGCGGTTTACGGTCCTTGGAGGCACGATTGGCAACGAGCGTGGGAAACAGCGGAAGCGATTTGGCCGGAGGTTCAACAGCGAATGCGATCATTGGAAAACGTGATCTTGGAACTGAGGCGACAGGTCCGGCAAGAGACGTGTTGGGCTGCGATTGCTGCGCTTGCAGATGAATTGATCGCACACGAAATGGTAGAGGAAGACCGGGTCGAGGAAGTTCTCGCCTTCTGGATTCGTTAGTTTGCGAAATCGAGCCTGTGGTTTCCGAATCGCTCGTCGTCTTCGTACGCAAAGGTTGCTGCCTAGATTTGGCAAGCTGACCGCGACTGGAATGGCAGGTCAGTCCACGTTGCCCAGCCTGCGATCAGCAGTTACGGCCGATTCAGCAAAAAGCCTCGGTAGATCAGGTCCCTGTAGTTCCCGTCTGGTAGTCAAGGTTTGACGAGTCGATCGATTTCTTTTCGCTGGGGCATGGCAGGTTGTGCTCCCAAACGGGTCGCTGCGATTGCGCCCGCTGCGGAAGCAAAGGTTGCAGCGTCTACCAGACTTGCACCTTGGCCCAGACGGACGGCTAGTGCACCAGCAAATGCATCGCCTGCAGCGGTTGTATCCTTGGCCACGATTTTGAAGGGGGGAATGCTATCGATCGAGTTTCCATCACTGACGATGGTACCCATGCTTCCCATGGTAATGATGACTTGTTTAGCACCCCGTTGATGAAGAAGGGGAACAACTGCAATGGCGGCTTCGATGGAGCCAACGGGATGACCTGCTAATGCGGTTGCCTCTGATTGATTGGGGCAGATCACATCGACCCGCATCATTTTGTCCGAGACGGTCTCCAGCATTGGAGCAGGATCGAGTATGACGGTGACATTTGAGTCCGTTGCGATGCTAATTGCCCGCTCAACGGCATCGATCGGAACTTCGAGTTGCAGGAGCAAAATGTCGGCCTTGCTAATGGCTGCCGCAGCTTGATCCACATCGCTGGGCGTTACCCGCCCATTGGCTCCCGGAACGACCATGATAGAGTTCTCGCCACTATCTTCGACTGCAACGATGGCAATTCCACTGGCACTACTGTGGGTTCTGATCACGTGATCGGTGTTGATTCGATCTTGCTTCAGAGTATTCCAGAGTTCCTCGGCGAATCCGTCGTCACCCAGTCGTCCGATCATTGTGACTTGGCCACCGGCTCGACTTGCAGAAACTGCCTGATTGGCCCCTTTTCCTCCTGGAATTTCTAGGGCTTCATGGCCGGTGATGGTTTCACCCGGCGTTGGCAGCCTTGCGCATTTGACGACGATATCCATGTTGATGGAACCGAGGACAGCGATTTTCGGTACTTTTTGCATCACGGGTTCGTCGTCCCCTGTCTTTTCTTTTTTCGTTTTCTCTTTTCATTGGTGGGTGTTCCATATTTTGGGTTTGGTTCCTGCGCGAATTTTGCATCGACTTTTTGGCTCCATGACAATAGATCTGAGATGAGTTCATCTCGCTTTTCAGATGCAGTGCCGGCCAGATTTTCATGTTCGCCAATGTCATTTGAGAGGTCATAGAGTTCAACGCTCTGATTCGTTGCTACCTTGTTCAGGCCTCCATCAAGTGACCATTCCTCGTGAAACAGGTGCAGTTTCCAATCACCTTTTCGAATCACGGTCACAGGTCTCGTGCGGAATTCATTGTCGCGAGCACCGGGGTTAGCACGGTCCAGATAACCAGGGAAATGCCAGAAGATCGATTGGCGTTTTAACGGTGTTGCCGCTGTCACAAGTCCAACAAGTGATTCACCATCCAGTGCCTTGTCGTCTGATCGGGCGGCACTGGCGAGTTCCAAGAAGGTTGGGTAAAGATCGATATTGATGACTGGAGTGTGGGAGGTGCTGCCTGCTGGAATCTTACCAGGCCAGCGAACGAACATTGGAACGCGAATACCGCCTTCGTAGTACATGCCTTTGAAGCCACGCAGAGGTGTCTGGGGGGATTGTGGCAAGCCGCCGTTGTCAGACGTGAAGAAGATGATCGTATTGTCTTCGATCCCCAGCGACTTGATCTTTTGCAGGACTCGCCCCACGCTCTTATCCATGTCGGCATTCATGGCCGCGAATGCCGTGTTCTGATGCTGTTTTCCTGGTCCTTTGCTGCTGAACTTGGCCATGGTGGCTGGTGCTGCTTGAATTCCCATGTGTGTTGCGTGATGCGCGATGTACACGAAGAACGGTTCGTCCCGGTGGTGTTCCATGAAATCGCATGCACCATTGGTGATTCGTGAAATATTTTTGGGGTCTGCTGTCTGTTCGAAGATTTTTGCAGACGGCGGGTTCATGGTGTCGACTGACTGAAAACCCTGATCCACGGGCAGATGGGGTGTCTGCTTGCCGAGATGCCACTTTCCAAACATGCCTGTGGCATAGCCAGCCTCGCTCATCGCATTAGCGATCGTGCAATTTTCCTGCGGTAGGGAATTGATGTTTGGAATCGGAAGCACTCGCATTTTTTGCTGTGGTCCACGATTCGTGCTGCTGACTGCATACATGTGATGTCTTGGCGTGTATTGTCCGCTGATCAGGCAAGCTCGACTGGGCTCACAATTGCCTGCCGCCGCATATGCGTTGGTGAATGTCAAGCCATCTGCAGCCAATGCATCAATGTTAGGGGTTTCATACAAGTCGGAGCCATTTGCACCAGTATCTTTCCAGCCCATGTCATCGATGAAGATAAGGACGATATTGGGGCGTTGCTTGGGCTCGAATGCTTGTCCTGGGCTTTCTGCCACGAAACAATACAGGTAGGTGATGGTCATCAGGAAAACGGGCTGCAGTAGTCGCGACATATTTCTACTTTGTTGTTGTCTGGTCTTGAGTGGTTCACTGGCAAGTGCAGGAAGTTTTACAGTGATTTGCATATTCTTTAGGACGCTGGTTGAGTCGGTACTTGCCTGTGGATCGGAACCAAACACATCAGTGTTAGCAGAAGTAGGGTGACAGTTCCTATGAGTTGAGCGGAGCTCAGCAGTGATTGTGCGAAAACCGTTTGAGGTACGAAATGATTTACAAAAGCAATGAGTGATCACCGCCGTGGCGAGAGATACTGTGGCGTCATTGACAGTCACACATTGAGTTGCGGGAGCAAGACCCTCACGGCATCAGTCTAATCGTAGGGAAAGTGGCGGTGGTTTTTCAGCCTTTGTTTTCCACAGAGTCAACGGTTGAGCATCGGAAGACGCAAGGTCAGTTGGAATATGTAACTGACGACGTTGCTTTTTGAGACGTGTTAGGGTGCCAAGAAGCGTGTTTGCATACGTGGGTTTTACTCATCGATGCAATCTCGCCTGCCAGCAGCCGAATCGTTCGACAGGCTCACGTTGGATGGATACGGATCCTGAGTCGACGTCGGACAGAGTTTCAGTCCTTGGGACTGTTCTCTGGTTCCTGTGTTTTTTGTGACTCCGCATGTCGCCGTAGTTGCTGGGTTAACCTTCGCATCTGCAGGCGGACAATCGGTGAGTTTGGACTGCGCCGCATAGCGAGCTGAAGGCGTTTAATTGCTCTTTCAAGATATTGCTGGGCCGCTTTGTAGTCGCCCTCTCTTACCTTTAGTTCGGCAAGTGATTCCAGTACATCACAATAACGTCTTTCATAAAGGATAACGTCGGGCGAACTTCGGATCAGCGAGTTATAGACGACCAAAACTTCATTCCATATTCTTTCAGCTGATTCAAAATTTCCTATTCGCATTTGTCGCATTGCCAAGGCTGTGTGGATGGCAGCGTGCAAAGCCTGGTAATGGGGTAGGTCCGGAGATTTCCGCAGCAGTTCAAGGCTCAGTTCATTGGCCCGAAATGAACGCCGCATGTACTCCATGTTGAACGTTTCCGTACTGGAGAGTGTTAAGGCCAATTCGTATCGGATGGTGTCCAGTGTCGGGTTTGCAATGAGCAAATCATTGAACAGAGTGATTGATTTTTGGATGGCAGTTTCAGCATCCACTCTTCGTCGTGCGAGTGATGCGGTAACTGCCTTGTCCCGATATGCCCTTGCCAATTCGGCACGATACTGTTGCTCTTCAGGGTATGTCTGTACCAAATCGTTCAGGACCTCGATGCATTCCTTCAGGGCGGTCCACGCTTTTTCTAATTGAGGCCGCGGTTCATGGTTCAGGGCACGTCGTGCCAGCCAGGGTCGGCCTGCTCTTGGCTTCAGGTCTGGCTCGTCGAGGCCGATGCGAGTTGAATGGGAAGCGACTAATCGATGTGCAATGGCATAATGGAATTTTCCTTCTTCAGTTGTCATGACATCAGGGCAGGACTGAAGTAATGTTTTGGTTTGAACAAAAATTGAATCAGCATCTCTGAGCTTTCCTCGCAGACCGGTAATCATTGCCAATTCGTTCAGAATGGCGGCCTGGGTGACCACATGTTTCGTTTCGTTTGGCTCACACTTGGCAATCTCTACGGTTCTTTTTAGGGCCTCGTTGAATGATGCCTCTGCTTTTTGCAAGTCACCAAATCGCAAGCAAATGTCACCGGCGTACTTTGCCGCGATAGCCGATTCTTCCAGTAGATCCTTACTGTTGTTTCTTCCTAATTCATCGAAAAAACCGAGTAGAGAGTTCAGCAGTTCCGCATCCTGTGGTGTCACGTTTGGTGACGTTGTGTCGGTAACTTCTGCCAGAAACTCTGCGCCCGGTTCGATTCCGCGGCGGGAAATGTTTTCCATGACTTCGTTAAAAGCAGCGATAGCGATCAGAAGGTTCTGTTCCGCCAAACCCCGTTGTTCCTCAGCGACTTGCAAGGCAGATGTTCGCAACTTAAGGGATTGATTGGCAGTGAACTCTGAAACTTGTGCGCGGTTGAGTGCTTCCTTGGTCTGCCAGAATCCAACGGCGGAGACGCTAGCTAATGCAAGTAATAAACCGAATGTGGTGAAGGTCAAAGCCGCCACTTTGGGTTCGCGGCGTGACCATCGAATCACACGCTCTGCAGTGCTGACCCTTCGGGCTGCGATCGGGCGATCTGCGAGAAAGCACTCCAGATCATTTCGCAATTGCTCTGCACTGGGATAGCGGTTTTCAGGATTGTGGGCCAAGGATTTCAGCAGGATGGTTTCCAGATCTGGTGCGAACAGCGGATTGAATTTTCGAGGTAGTGCAGAGATCCCTTTTGTTGCGTTGCGGATAATGTCGGCAGTACCGTTACCTTCGATCGCCGGTTGCAATGTCAACAGCTCATACAATGTCAGGCCAAGTGCATAAACCTCACTGCGGATGTCGTAAGTACCGTCAAAAGACTCAGGTGGCATGTATTGCGGTGTGCCAACGATATCCCCCGTTGCGGTAACGGCCTGTTGTTCAGCAAGTTTTGCCAAACCAAAATCAGCAATCCAGAGTGTGCTTTGTCTATCCAGCAGCAAATTAGCAGGTTTGATATCTCGATGAAGGACTCCCTGTGTGTGTGCGTAGTGCAGAGCGTCAGCCATTGAAATGCCGAGCCTTACGACCCAACGCTGGTACGCAGCTGTATCTTGAAAGCGGGGAACTTCTAAGTTGGGCTGGATGGCGTCATTAGCCATCGGCGAATCTTCTATTTCAGTATCTGTGGCAGTATTTGTTGAAAATGCATCGACAGTTGCCGCCTCTGGCGAGCGATCTTGACGAATGAACCCCAACCATTGGTGCAGGCTCATACCATCGATGTAGTCCATTACGTAGTAATGGTGATTTCCACTGCTTCCAACGCCGAAAACAGGAACAATATTTGTATGCCGGAGTTTTGCTGCAGCCCGAGCTTCGCGACGAAATCTTGTCAGGTGCTTTGAGTCACCCAACAGGTTGTTCGCTAGCACCTTGATGGCAACCCTACGACCAAGAGACTGGTGGATGGCTTCAAAGACGACACCCATACCGCCACGACCGATTTCACGGATGATTTTGTAATCGTCGAGTTGCGTCAACGTGGGTTGGATAACATTCGATTCAGCTACTGGTGTGTTGGCCCTCTTGAATCCTTCGATCAGCGAGATGGATTCGAGCAGTTCACGGATTTGATCAGCATCCTCGGGATATCGAGAAGCGTACTCTTTGATGTCGGGGGAATGACCTTGCCGTATCGCCTTGGAAAATTCCTCAGCGAGCTGGTCTAGATCGGCATCATCACGCTTGGTAGGTGCGGGACCATGGTAGGTTGGTGTGATGGCCTCGTTGTGAGTTCGGTCGTCGTGATTCACGAGTCTTCTCCGTCTTGCGATCCTTGAATCTTGGCCATCGTTTGGGAAAGCCGTTTCATGGCACGAAGGTATCGTTTGCTGGCTGCGGAAGGCTGTATTTCAAGGACATTGGCAGTCTCTAGATTTGTAAGCTCTTCAAAGTGTCGGAGTGCGATGACCTCACGGTCTACATCATCCATCTGATTGAGTACTGATTCCAATTTGGCGATGTGCTCTGCTCTGGCGACCACTTCACTGACAGCTGTCAGTGCTCCTACCAACTGGACCGCAATAGCCATCGATGTGTACGGCGATGTATGTCTGGGTTGCAAAGAGACTTCCTTTCTCACATCTCTCATTTCTGCTTGTAAATGTTGGCGATGAACATCGATCAACTGCTGATTGACGAGTAGTCGCAGCCACAGAAAAGCAGGAATGTCTTTCTGTTTTGAAAAGTGTGGGAGGCGTTTTGCTGCTGCGATGAACGTGTCCTGAAGCACATCTGAATCGGAAACTCGTCCGGCAATTCGATAATCCATGCGGAACTGGATAATGCGTCTCAGGCGTTCCCGATAGGTAGAGAAAACGGTGGCCAGGGCATCCTCATTTCCGGCTCTCATGCGAGCGGCAAGCTCGTCAGCGACAACGGTTGAAGTTTCGGACATGATCGGGATACCGGCCGGAATACAAAGAGAAGCAAGAAGAGGACTCTGTTATTTAATACCGCAGCCTGGGTGGGAGTTCCGGCTTTTCGGGGAAGGATCAGTCAAGGATTTGCGTTCAAGCCGACATTTATGAGAAAGTTGACGATTCTTAGTCCTCGTAGACAAGGTGATCCGTTTCATTAGGTAGGTAGGGTTTCTTGCCTGATTTCAAACAATTTCTGAGGAAGGTAGTAATCAGATGAAGTATTTAAAGCTCGTAGCAGTATGTTTGGCATTCGGTCTGTTCGTGGACACCTGTGCCGCGGAAGAAAAGCCTCAGCGGCCAGAGAGACGCATTGCGGGACCTCAGGCGGATGGACCGCAGAGACGCGATCCCGGGGCAATGGCTTCGAAAATGATGTCTGAATTTGACAAAAATGGAGACAGCATGCTAAACGTCGAGGAATTGACTGCCATGTTCACGATGATGAAAGAGCGTGCCCCACAGGGCAGAGCCGGGCAGGGTAGAGGTGACGCTGGCTCAAGAAGGCCTGAGGCGGGAAAGGGTCCAGCAGGACAAGGCCGAGCTGCCGGGCGACCCGGTTCAGACCGGCGGCCAGAACAGCTACGGGGCGAGAAGGCCGAACAAGGCAAAAGGGACAGGCCTGAGGATGCTCGCAGGAAGCGTCCGCAGGGGCAGCGGGGAGGCCCTGAGCAAGATCAAGCTGGAAAACCAGGTGGCAAACGCCCTGAAAGACCAGAAACAGAATGATTTCCTCCCGATGGATTATTCTGAGGTAGATTTATATTGGTACAGCTTTGTTTACGACCGACCATTCCGGATTCCAGTCATGTTCTGTTTTCGAAACCTGATATTAATCGCAATTGCTTTGGCCGTTGTTCCAGTTCACGCAAAGCAGTTGACGCCCGATGAAGTGAAATTTTTTGAGAGCAAGATTCGCCCGGTGCTGATCAAAGAGTGTTACGGATGTCACTCGAATCAATCGGGAAACGTGCGCGGTGGTCTGCGTCTGGACACGAAGGAGTTGACTTTGATTGGGGGAAGCAGTGGACCCGCAATCGTACCAGGGAATCTCGAAGAGAGCCTGCTCTTCAATGCGATTGTGCACGAAGATTTTGTCATGCCTCCCAAACGGAAACTCTCTGATGCTGTGATCAAGGATTTTCAGGATTGGATTGCAATGGGTGCGCCTGACCCCCGCGTCAATCAGTTTTCCAAGATCCAATCCTCGATTACGAGTGAGGACATTGATCGTGCGAGGCAGACATTTTGGGCCTACAAGTCGCCTGAAAAGCAGGAGCCACCCATGGTCGAAAATACCGAGTGGCCAGCGACACCCATTGATCGGTTCATTCTTGCTGATTTGGAACAGGCGGGCCTTGAACCTTCCAAGGATGCTGAGGCACACAAAGTCTTACGACGACTCTGTTTTGATCTTGTGGGTTTGCCACCGACACCCGAGCAAATTGAGTACTTTGGCTTGAGGTGGAAATCGAGCCCGGAACAGGCGATCTCGCATGTTGTGGACAGCTTGCTGAAGCACGAACAGTTTGGTGAACGCTGGGGGCGGCACTGGCTGGATGTGGCTCGTTTTGCTGAGTCGACCGGTCGGGAAGTCAATCACACCTTTCCCCATGCCTGGCGTTATCGTGACTACGTCGTTGATTCCTTCAACGCTGATAAACCATTTGATCAATTTGTGAGGGAACAAATTGCGGGGGATCTGTTGCCTGCAGAAACCGATGAGGTGTGGTCTTCAAATCTTGTAGCTACAACCTTTTTGGCGATGGGCCCCAAGAATCTTAACGAGCAGAATCGCGTTCAGTTTGCTGCCGATCAGGTTGATGAGCAAATTGATGCGACAACGCGGGTATTTCTCGGTACTTCGGTGGCGTGCGCACGTTGCCACGATCACAAGTTTGATGCGATTCCCCAGACCGACTACTACGCGTTAGCAGGTGTTTTTGCCAACTCGAAGACCTATTGGGGAGCACCCCCATCTGAGTTTGGCACGTTTAGCACCGCTCAAACCAAAAGAACCAGCAGTCTGTTGCTGTTGCCCATTGATGATCCCAATCCGTATGACCCTCGCTACACATCGAAAGAACTGGCTGAATTGCGAGCCGAGATCAAGGCAACGATGGAAAGTGCTGCAGAGTCGCGACGAGATCGGGCCGCTGGGCGAATCGAACCGCAGCAGGCAGTTCGTGATCGGCTGCGTACAGCCAATCAGTTGACCGCGTTGTCCACAAAACTTGCAGTGGTCGATGAGAATGGCAATCCCCACAGCTACTGCATGGGCGTGCAAGAGAAGGAAAATCCGGTAGATATGAAACTTCTGGTTCGTGGTGAGATCGACCAGGCCGCACAGACAGTCGCTCGCGGTTTTCCACAGGTGTTGTGCCCCGAACCTGTTGCCATTGCAGATGAATCAAGTGGTCGTCTCGATTTTGCGCAGTGGTTGGGAAGTACCGAAAATCCCTTGACTGCGCGTGTGATGGTCAACCGCATCTGGCAGCACATGATCGGTCAGGGTCTCGTTACCTCGACAGAGAATTTTGGCGTGACGGGACAAGCACCCAGTCATCCGGCTTTGCTTGACTATCTTGCTGTTGAATTCATGGAATCGAGTTGGTCCGTCAAGAGTTTAATTCGACAGATAGCAACCTCGCGTGTGTATCGGATGGGTACGGGCTATGATGCCGATCATCACGAATATGATCCAGACAACGCATTGGTATGGAGAGCCAATCCGCGGCGGCTTGATGCGGAAGCAATCCGTGACGCGATGCTGAGTATTAGTGGCGAAATCGATCTCGATCGCCCGCGCGGTTCTGAGGTTGCCAAGGCTGGCTATTTACGAGTTCGCGACGGAGTGTTGGGCGATCCACGTGCGACTGCAAGGCAGGTAGCGGAGTTGGCAAGAAAGAATGTGTTGGAGTCAATGCAGCAGCGTGGAAGGTCCACTGCTGGAGGGACTGGATCTCGTGCCAATCCAAGAGCAAATTCACGTCTGGGTGACTTGCGGAACCGGGCGGGACGACCGAATGCAGGTGCTTCTGGCCAGCAGAACGCAACACGGTTGCAATCGCGATTTGGTGGTCCCAGCGGACGAGGCAATCTGCCTGCCGGGCAAAGTTATGGAGGACGGCCTATGGACGGGGATCGCAGCAGTCAGCAAGCAAAGATTGAAGCCGCAGTGCGTGAAGCTGCCTCACTTGTGGGCAGTGGGCTCGACATGGAGCAAGCCAAGTACCGCAGCGTTTACTTGCCAATCGTCCGGGATGAAGCCCCCCGGTCGCTGGACGTTTTTGATTTTGCTGATGCCAGTACTGTGACGGGAGTGAGGGAGTCATCCAACACTGCGAACCAAGCACTGTACATGATGAACAATCCCTTTGTGATCAAACAAAGCCAGAGTTTTGCGAGACGTGTTCGGCAGGATAGCACGGGTTCTGTCGGGGAGATTGAATTGATGTTTTTGCTTGCCTATGGACGCCCACCAACGTCCGGTGAGCGTGCAGCGACCGCTGCTATGGTGAGATCGTTCGGCGCCGTTGGACGATCGTTGAGCGAATCAACATTGGCTGTGTTGTGCCAGAGCTTATTTGCTTCCGCTGAATTCCGTTATATCGATTGACCGAGAGAAGCCAGTTTTCCTGTAAATCCTTTATCGCTACCGCTTTTTGGATAGTTCCCATGCATTCCCGTCGCCATTTGCTAAAAACAGTATCAGCCGGATTTGGATACCTTGCTTTTGCTGGGATGAACAATCGCACGAGTGCGGATGAGTTGACATCCGGTCAGAACCCGCTCTCACCCAAATCACCACACTTCGCTCCGCGTGCAAAGCGTGTGATCTTCCTTTGCATGCAAGGCGGTCCATCGCACGTTGATACCTTTGATTACAAGCCACAGTTGGCTAAGGACCACGGAAAACGAGGGAAATACGGTGGATCCCTGTTGAAATCGCCGTGGCAATTCAGACAGCGCGGCGAGAGCGGACTGTGGATCTCGGAGATTTTCCCGGAGGTGGCAGGACATGCCGATGATCTGTGTCTGATTCGCTCGATGCAATGTGATCAGCCTGTGCACCCAGGTGCGATGACTCAGATGCATACCGGAACAGCGCAGTTCATTCGACCATCATTGGGAGCATGGACTCTGTATGGTTTGGGGACCGAGAACAACAGTCTGCCCGGGTTTGTGTCATTGAGTCCGCCATCAGGATCATCTCGTAATTATGGCAATTCATTTCTTCCTGCTATCTATGGTGGGACAAAGGTAGGACGCGGTGGCCGTAATACGCCTCGTTTCGCGCGGGGCGGTAGTGGAGAGTCCATTCCAGACATTAAGAATCCCAAGCTGACTGACAAACAGCAGCGGAGACAATTGGATTACATCCAATCGTTGAATCGTGAAAAGCTGCGACGAGAGGACTATCAACCTGGAGTCGAAGGTGTGATTGAGTCTTACGAACTTGCTTTTCGGATGCAGGACGCAATGCCCGATTTGATGGACACATCGGATGAGAGCGAAAAGACACTGGAAATGTATGGTGTCAATGAAACGGCAACTGCGAACTTTGGTAAGCAATGTTTGCTGGCCCGCCGATTTGTCGAGGCAGGGGTCCGTTTTGTGGAAGTGACGCATGGTAATTGGGACCAGCATGTGAATTTGACGACAGATCACAAGGCTCGCGCAGAGGCCTGTGATCTGCCAATCGCTGGCTTGTTACAGGACTTGAAACAGCGGGACATGCTGAAGGATACGCTGGTGATTTGGGGCGGTGAGTTTGGTCGCACGCCAGCTGCACAAGGTGGGGATGGTCGCAATCACAATAACAAAGGCTACACGACTTGGATGGCCGGTGGCGGAGTCAAAGGGGGCTTCAGTTACGGGGCGACCGATGAACATGGCTATGAAGCAGTCGAGGACAAGTGCCATATTCACGATTGGCACGCGACGATCCTGCATCTGCTGGGACTTGATCACGAACAGTTGACTTACCGCTACGCAGGGCGAGATTTTCGTCTGACAGATGTCCACGGTAACATCATGAAGGACATTCTCGTCTAGCAGTCCTGCCCCGATTCAGGAGGCCATGCTGGTGGATCCAGTTAGGCGGCGTTACTTTTCCCCAGACTCCGGGCCTTTACATTCCTGATGAGTTGCTTGTATGCCGCCCGTGTAGATTCATTCGCTTTCGGAATCATCAGGAACACCAGATTTTCCGGGCACAGCAAGTGGCCTTTGCGGGTCTTGTAAATTTTCATGTTCTGGGCAGGCCACACAAAAGTACCACTGGGCGTGGTTAACTCGATTTTGTGATCGATCAACGACACAGAACAGACTGCCCCATCGAGCATGCCGTACCGTTTCAGGTTTTCGCGAATCGCTATTTTGGCATTGTGAACCAACGCCATGTAGCTGGCAGTGGCTGCTGCAAGAGTGATCACGATCGAGGTCAGGAAAGAGATTTTCCCATAATACAATGCCGTAATGAAGATCACCGTGCTCGCAGAAATCATGATCATGGATCCAAGGAACAGGCGAAGTCCGTGCCAATGGAGTAAGTATTTGGATTCACCATAACGCAATCGGTGGTTCGTCATGCGAAATCGAACCTCGGCCAGTTCCTGCTCTTCCTGTAGCTCTGTCGATACGGTCGGTTGATAGGGATTCAAATAGTTTTCAGACATGCCCGACTGATTGTAGCGAACAGCATCTCGCTGCGATTCTTTGATGCGTGATGGCTCCGCACTGAAGCCCGATACTTGTCATGAGCATCATCACAGAGTCTGATCAGGACGCCGGTTCCAGGAAACAACTCAGCTCAGATTCGGTGCGACTGGCATCAAGTATAACAGTCAGTCCTTGAAAAATCGGACCACCAAGAGGGCATCGGTATTTCTGTAGCGACCATGAATCTTAGGATAGCGGATGTGTTGCATCGAGCTTTTACCAAGGGTAGTAGGGCCATGGGCCTTCACCGCTCAGTCCCGGCGGAATCTCGATGAATCCATCACTTTTTCCCAGCGATACCAAATCCCCTGAACCTTGACTGATGACCGGTTCGGCGACTCCGTTACTTTTCATGCTGACCAAACGCATCCAATGCAAAGGGATTGTATTTTCGCCGCTGTTTTGAATTCGCACCTTCGCTACGTGCGGTAGCCATAACTTTTTTCCGGAGACGCGCGCAAGTAGTGGCATTGCCAGGCGTTGGCAGCCGATCGTTGCACTGACTGGATTTCCCGGCAGGCCCATCACCAGTTTGCCCGTTTCGGTTGCGGCACCTAGGACTGGTTTTCCAGGTCGGATGGGTAGCCCATGAAAGACAACTTTCCCACCTATGTCCCTGATCACATCAGGGACATAGTCATAGTCACCCATCGATACGCCACCAGTCATCAAAATGGCATCCGAAGTTTGCAACCGGCTTGCAAGCGTGTCCCTCAGGAGATCACGATCATCGGCACAGTGTTCGACTGAGACAACGGAGATCCAATTTTTGGAGGCTAATAAAGTGGCGATGGACTCACCGTTGCTATTTCGTAGCTGCCATGGCAACGGTGCCTCTTTTTGAAATGCGCCGACCTCATCGCCGGTCGTAAGGATAGTGACTTTAACCGGTTTATAGACATCGGGCTTGGAGCAACCGAAGTTCGCCATCGTTGCTTTATGTGCAGCATTTATTTCGAGGCCTGGCTCCAGTACGGTGGAACCCTTGAGGGCATTTTCTCCCGCGCGGCGGATGTGCTGCCCTTTGGACAACGTCGCCGCAGTCGGTCGCAGGCGAATCTCAGATTCGAATTCTTCCGTATCTTCGCGTTTGACAACGGCGTCACTGCCGGCGGGCACAATGGCGCCAGTGAAAATACGGACTACACCGTCGGCGGGCATTTCCGGGGCGGGTGATCCAGCAGCAGATTCACCCATGACAGGTAGCGCCTGTTGGCTACGTAAATGGGTCAAACGGATTGCATATCCATCCATGGCCGATACATCGGCAGCAGGGCTGTCACGATCTGCGATGACCGGGCTCGCGAGAATCCTTCCAGCGTTGTTGGATTCCAGGGGCTCGATACCGACCGTTTTAAGTTCTGTGGAAAGTGCCCGCAAAGCCTCGTCGGGGAATGTGTATTTCATCTGTTCCGTGTTCTCGAGTGACTTGAAGTGGTTCGGCGGTGTGCTCTTTTGCTGCGAAAGTTAAGTAATCCTTCCGATCGATACAAGCGTTGTAAACCGATAAATAGGCATAGACTTTCTGTTTGGAACCGAAAATCTGGAGTATTGAAACACTCCTTTGGAGGAATGTTGACGTAGTTTTCATGTTACCTAGTCACCTTTTTTACGTTCTCCCGATCTCACTTTATCACCACGATAAAGGCAAACCACGCGTAAGCGTGGGACGCAAAGTCATGGGTCCGCCTGATACGGATCGCCAGACCGCCGAACGGTTGAAGTGAAGAAGTGACCTCTAGTCACTCTTGCTTGGGAGTATTTCGATGATGCAGTGCATCTTTGGCGTGCTGCGCGCGTCGCGTTTTGCGTTCATCGGGGGGATGGTTGTCCTGTCCGGAGTCATACCGGTCAAGTCACTGTTTGCTTCAGATGCAACGGTGTACAAGGTTGAAGAAGACTGGGAAATGGTGGTCAATGAACCGGACGTTTCCAACAATTCGCCGCAGATCACCTTCTTCACATCGCCCGGGCATGGGTTCGATGACAGCTATTTTCAGCTGCAAATGAACTACCACGCGGATGAAGCCTATTCCAGCGGTGGTTTTCACGTAGCTTCAGTGCATCAGGGCAGGACTGTGGATGAAGCTCGCAGTGTCACCCGAAAAAGTTTTTCAACGGACGATGATGTGGTCCGTTGGACCAGTGTGATGGCTGTGATTAATAATCAGGCCCTATTTGCTATTCGCGATGGATATGGTCGGGAATGGGGACACTTTGGCGGTCCCAATTATTTGGTGCGAATGGTTTCCAGTCCCGTTCCGGACTTGTCCACGTATCAATATCAACAGAGTTTGCAGAGCGTGGACATCGGTTTTGGGCGGAACCGGATTTCACGAATAACACTGAAAGCAGTTCGGCTTTTTTACACCGATGGTCGAGTTGAACTCGTTGCTGAGAATCAGCAGCTCTAGCTGCTGATTTTGCTCGAGTCATCGTTTCGCATTGGATTCCTATGCCTGATTGGAGTACGAGCCATGTCTGTGCAGCACGTGAACGCTGATTTGCGACCTGTGTTTTTTTCGGCATCGAGATTCCGATGCCGAACAGGGACTGCCGCCATTCTTGGCTTATTCCTCTTGATTGCTTTGGGCGCATTGATGGCTATCACGATTGACTTTGGCTATATCCGTGTTGCGCAAGCCGAACTTCGTCGGTCAGCAGATGCAGCTGCAATGGCTGGCTGCTGGGAAGTATTTGAGCATCGGGACGACGGTGGATCGGGTTATGCTTTGCAGACAGTCGTTGCCAATTCGGCCAACAGTATCGCTGCCAACAATATTGTGGGTGAACTCGCTCCTCACTTGGTATACGACGATGTTGAAGTTGGGTGTTACAGTTTGAGTGGTGGGTGGAGTGAATTGAACGGCGAGCCTCCCAATGCTGTTCGAGTAACTTTGCGGCGACAGACGGGTGCTAATTCGCAGTTGCCTCTTTTCTTTGGTCCGTTGACCGGTCGTGATGCCCAGTCGCTGAACGCCATAGCAATTGCTGCGATGTTCAACACCATCGAAGGTTTTTTCGAGCCACCGAGTGAAGAAGTGACGCGGGGCATTCTTCCCATCGCACTTGATCTTGAGAGCTGGGAATCTGCTGTAGCAGGGAACACGGTGGATGCCTATCGGATTTCCAACGGTGAGGTGGTGAGTGGCAGCGACGGTATGTTTGAGACGAATCTGTATCCGCAGGGCACCGGGTCACCTGGCAACCGCGGAACAGTGGACATTGGAGATTCCAATAACAGCACAAGTGATTTGTCACGCCAGATTCTGCACGGTATTTCAAAGCAGGATTTTGTTGATCTCGGAAAGCCGTTGATGTTCGACGAAAATGGGGAACTGGATCTCAACGGTGATACGGGTATCAGCGCAGGAATCAAGGATGAACTGGCGACCTTGATCGGTAAAACGCGGATCGTCCCCGTTTTTTCGCAGGTGTCCGGGCAAGGCAATAACGCCGTATTCACCGTTGTGAAGTTTGAAGGTGTCAGAATCCTTGATGTGAAACTGACAGGCCCGAAAAATCAAAAAAGAGTGATCATCCAACCCGCCACGGTGATCGGACGAGGCACAAAGATTGACTGGTCCGGCACGCACACGACAAGTCATCTGGTCACACCCGTAATGCTGGTTGAGTAGTTACAACAAGGAGTATTTTCATGAGACTCTTTTCTTCAAAACGATGGTCGCGTCTAAGGCGGGGCAGTTCGGTTGTCGAGTTCGCGATGATTGCCCCTTTGATGATCCTCTTTGCTTTTGGAGTGGTCGAGATTGGTCGCTTGGTGCTTGTTAAGCAAACCGCAATCCATGCCACTCGCGAGGGTGCACGAGTTGCTGTTCGACCGACAGCTGATCACGCCGAGGTAACACAGCGAGTGCAGGATGAGCTAGCGGTTTTGTTACTCACTGATGTGACGATTGAAACCGAACCTGCCTCTCTTGAATTCGCTGAGCCAGGTGCAGAGATCACCGTGCGAGTTCGAATTGGAATCGATTCAATTAGTTGGATCCCCGATTATTTCAATTTCGCAGTGAACGACATGGTTGCTGAAACGTGCATGCGACGTGAGAGCACAGATTGATCAGCTGTCCCGCTGTTTCAGATCGATCGGTCGGTTGATGTTCCGGCAGTGCGACTCGGCTAGAGGTACCTCGATCGCACGTTGGACTTCAGTCCATCGCATAAGGCTCGAATCAGATTTGGCGTGACTGGCGACAGCAGGACCAAGCTTTACCGGGTAAATCGCTACCAGTGGCTGCCGTTTTTTCTCCGGACCACAGATCGCACAACTGAGACAATCGTGCAATTGCCAAGCAGAGATGATCTTTTTCAGATCCTCTGCGGTCAGGTACGGCATGTCGACAGGAGTGATCAGGCATGCATCGTGTTTCTCCGTGGCAGTGAATCTGGTAGCCGCGTATTCAATGGCTTGCAGAACTCCGAAAATTGGACCTTGATGCGGAGTCGGATCGGGTAGGGCAGGTACGTCTGGCTGAGACTCAGCCTTTCCAGCGATGCAAACTTCGTTGCATAGCGGCTGCAGCCTTGCAATGGCATGTTCAATGAATGTTCTACCGTCAGCATGCCGAATGGTTGATTTGTCACGTCCCATCCGAGACGATTTTCCGCCACAGAGAACGACTCCCAAGAGAGATCGCATTGGCACTTCAACCATTGCTCTGTTTTGTAACGACCTCTTCCACCCATGATCTGGCTCGCATCATGGAAGGGAATCCGAGAGTGGGTGCCGCGAGGATCGCTACGTGGCTGAGATCCTCAGGCTCACATCCAGCCTCGAGAGCTTTTCGACAATGGGAATGGGCCGCTCCCTCCAAACCAGCTCCCAACGAAATCGCGAGTTTGACCAACGCAACTTCCCTTGCGGAAAGTGGACCAGCTTTTCGCGCAGCCTTCCCGAATGACTCATATGCCTGCATTAATTCAGGATGAGATTGGTGCATTTGTTGATAACGTTTTGGGATCATTGATTCGCCTTTACCAGTACTTCGACCAGCGACTCGATGGTGTAGGGATCTGCCTCGGCCGCGACCGTGTGGCCCAAGTCGCTCAAGGTTCGTGAAGTCACGGGACTGAGACTGGCAATTTTCATGTTTGTCAGTGACTCGGGGAACATGCGATGCAAGCTCTGGGCCGTCGCACTACTCGTCACCGTGACCCAATCGATTTCACCGTCTTTGGCTGTTTGTTGCACCATTGCGTCACACTCCATCACGTCAATGTGCTGATACGCAATCACTTCTGTTACCTTACCGCCCCATGCTGCCAATTGTTTAGCTAGTACATCATTGCCGCGACTGGCACGGATCACCATGATGCGTTTTCCTGCCGCATGTTGACCGATGTGTTCCGCCATTGCCTCAGCATGAAAAGTGTTTGGGAGGATGTCACTTTGTAGGTGAAATCGTTGAAGAGCGTTTGCTGTTTTTCTGCCAATGCATCCGATCTCGATTCCAGCCAGTGCCCGCATGTCGTTCCCACGTTCTTCGAGTCGATTAAGGAAGAAGTGGACTCCATTGTGGCTGCAGAAAATCAGCATCTCGTATTCGCTGAGCTGATCGAGTGCCAGATCTACCTGCTGCCAATCTTCAGGCGGTTCGATTGTAATCGCTGGTTGCAGCAACACTCGAGCTCCGAGGTCACGAAGCAGTCCCGCCAAGGATTTTGCTTGCCCTCGGGGGCGTGTGACGAGTACTGTTTGGTCCAGAAGCGGACGATCTTTGATCCAGTTCATGGTTTTCGCCAATTGTGTAACTGCACCCAGAATGACGATTGCGGGTGGTCGGAAGCGACTGGCTGGATTGAGTTGGTCAGCAACTTCATCAAGCCGGCAGTGGATCGTTTGCTGATCTGGGAGACTGCAGCGTCGGATCAGAGCCGCCGGGGTATCGGCCGCCTTCCCAGCTCGAAGTAAGGCTTGGGTCCAGGAGTTTGCAGTGGTGACACCCATATAGATCACCAATGTTCCGGGAAATCGGGCCAGCGCGTCCCAATCAAGAGCCGATTTCGACTTGGACGGCTCTTCATGGCCGGTCACCAGGGCGACGGCTGACGCGAGGCCGCGGTGGGTGATGGGAATTCCTGCAAAAGCGCCTGCTGCCAACGCCGCCGTAATTCCCGGGACAATTTCCAAGGGAAGGTCTTCCTTCAGGACCGCTTCGGCTTCTTCGGCGGTGCGAGCGAAGACCGCAGGATCTCCTCCTTTCAGCCTCACGACGTTTTTCCCAGCCTTGGCATGCCTCAAAATCTCGTCGATGATCTCATTTTGCTTCCAAATGCGGGATTTCCCGTGTTTTCCAACACAGATCTGCTCCGCTTGGGGGGCATGGCTGAGTAGATCGGGGTTGCTCAACCCGTCATACAGGACCACATCTGCCTTACCCAGTAACTCTGCGCCGCGGAGTGTCAGCAGACCCGGGTCTCCCGGACCTGCTCCGATTAGGTAAACGGCGCCTTTCATGAATTGCATTGTGCGCTTTGCAGATCGACTCTGGACAGATGACAAATGGATTGCCATACTACGCGGCCTGAAAAAGGTGACATACCCCCCCAACCCAGTCTTTGACGCGTGACCCGCGTCTGACCGAAAAATGCCAAATACAGCCAGTGCCAAGAAACGACTTCGCCAGAATTCCAAGCTTCGTATTCACAATCGAGCCGCAAAAAGCAACATGCGGTCGCAGATTCGCAGGGTTCGTGAGGCTGTAGAAGCTGGAGATAGCGAGCTAGCCCAGACAGAATTCAAGACGGCCCAGAAGAAAATTGATCGAGCGGCCAGTAAGAATCTCATTCACCGCAATGCTGCTGCTCGCACCAAGAGTCGCTTAGTTGCGTTGTTAAAGAGTGTCGGTTAAACAGTTTCGACATTCTTTTGCAGAACATCCGAAAGCCATTCGTTCAATTGCGAGTGGCTTTTTTTATGCGCGGTCCGTGTGGTCCGAGTCAACAGGCCGCAGGGAGAAGTACGAGGCACGAGGACCGGCGAGTCGGCACTCGTGACGAAAAACTCACCTGAGGTGAGTTGTTTGGGGCGTTACCAAGTCAGTCCGGCGTCTCCCAGACGCCGTTTGGTTTCTTCCATCAAGGCGTCTTCTTTGGCTTCGTTATCCGCGACATAGGTCACGCTGAACCGGAGGTAGGAACCTGCGTTGTCCCATGGGACTGTCACAATGCCGAACTGCTCAATGAGGTGACGCGTTGCGTCCTCGGCCGTAGCAAAGGTTTGTCCCGATTGAGTCCCTACGGGAGATTTAGCATAGAGAAAGTAAGTTCCTCCCGGCATTTCGCATTCGAAGCCACAGTCATTCAGAGTGGCGACCAGTTTCTCGAGTCTCCGACGATACTTTGTGTTGATCCGATCGGGGATTGTGTCATCATCCAACGCAGTAGCAGCAGCTTTTTGAGTTGCAATGAATTGGCCACTATCACTGTTATCCTTGACGTCAGCGAAGGCGGAAACGATTCGGGGATGGCCGCACACGAACCCCATTCGCCATCCGATCATATCGTAGCCCTTGCTCATCGAATGGATCTCGACGCCCACATCCATGGCTCCAGGAGTCTCAAGAAAACTGAGGGGTTCACCGTCGAATGTCAGCATGATGTGAGCTGCATCCTGAACCACGACAAATTGCTTTTCCTTCGCTAGGGCAACGACTTTGGCATAAAAGTCAGCGGTCGCCGTTCTGCCTGTTGGCGAATTTGGATAGTTCAGGACAAGGAGCTTGGCTCTTCGGTAAATGTCTTCGGGCACGGCATCGAGATCTGGCATGAAATTGTTTTCAGCCAGCAGCGGCAGACTGAATACTTCGCCTCCGTAATAACGTGTATGGGTCCCGGCGACCGGGTAGCCAGGCACAGTCATCAGCGTGACATCACCGGGATTGATAAAGCAGGCTGGCAGCATCGCGTAAGCTGGTTTGCTTCCGATGCAATGATTGACTTGCGTCTCTGGATCAAGTGGCACGCCGAAACGTCGTTGCATGAAACGAGCAGCAGCCTCCTTGAACTCCGCAACACCGTTGTCGGCATAGCCCCGATTGTCCGGTTGATTTATTTCTTGCGCCATGACGTCACAAATCGTCTGATCCGCCACTGCATCGTTCTCGCCAATTCCAAAATCCAACAGGTCTCGATCGGGGTGATCCGTCAGTGCCCTTCGCTTGGCACGTTTGATCTTCTCGAACTTGTAAATTTCAGTGTCTTTGCCGTAATTTTTCCCGCCGATTCGATCGGCAAAAAGAGACTGAAAGTAGGGATCGGTAGTCGAAGATTCGTCTTGTGGTGCGGTGGACATGGCGGTGTGGGGCGGGGAGAACGGACTAAAACGGACGGATCAGATTACGGTTGTAGTGCCGGGCTAGGCAAGGTGGTGTAAATTACCCAACATTTTAAATAACGGCTGTAGGTCGGCTACCAGGGCCAAATAGCTTCCCTGCGGCCTCTGCCATACCATGGCGTTATGGATCTATCCAAAGCCCGCTGGAGTTTAGATTTTATAGCCTGCGATCCGTACTCAGAACCATGCAATGAAGGCAGATCATGACTCCATTTACCGATCATGGGCCTACGGAGAAGGCTGAAGTGAATGTCATTTCCCTCTCACCCGTGGTCGCTACAATTCTAAGTGTGATCACGCCGCTTCATTGTCATCCGAGTCCAAATGTCCAGTGTTGAAAAAGAGCCCGAAGTCGACCCAATGCGGGCCCGATACGAAGAATTGGCAGAATTGGCCGGATCCCTCGCCCATGAGATCAAGAATCCGCTGTCGGTGATCCATATGAATATCGACTTGCTCAGTGAAGATTTGGTCGAACTGAATTCACCCAGCAGTCGCCGATCGCTGGATCGTGTTGATATTGTTCGAGGTCAGTGCGAGCGGATGGAAGCGTTGCTTCGCGACTTCCTGAAATATACCCGACTCCGCGACATTGATTTGCTTCCCGGTAGCCTGAATGATCAAGTCCTGATGGTGTTACGGGCTTACCAGGCGCAGGCTGATGCTGATGGGATCGATGTCGAAAAGTATCTTGATCCAGATTTACCTGCGATACTGTTGCACAGTGACTCACTGCAGGCGGCTCTGATGAATCTTGTCAAGAACGCTCTGGAGTCCATGGGGGAGGGCGGACAGTTGATGGTGCGAACTTACTCGACAAGAAAGAGTGTGGCACTGGACCTGATCGATACTGGCAGTGGCGTTGATGACAATACCGTGTTGCACATGTTCGAGCCGTTCTACAGTACCAAGGACGGCGGTTCCGGCCTTGGCTTACCCACGGCCAGAAAAATCATCGAGGCCCACGGTGGACGAATCAGCGTTCAAAGCGAAGTAGGACGAGGAACAAAGTTTGTTCTTGAGTTCCCCGTTCCCAAGCGTCTTTCCTGAAACCGTTGTCTTGTCAGCAGCGACTGCCACTGGCGCAGTTACAACTGGATGACCTGTTCCTCTGACACGGTCTCTGTCTGTTCCTCACAGGCTGTGGTTAACTCGATTTGGACAGACCAACGTCCATCGGCATCTCCATTAACAATCCAATGGGGTTGAACACAGACACTTTGGTGCACAAGCTCGAATCCAGCTTCGCTTTGGCTTACTGTTTCGATCGGAAATGCCCAGATGCCGCTGGGGCGATCGATCTCGAGCGAGACATCAATTCTCAGCCAGCGATCGGACAGGCTGAGTCCCCCAGCATCAGATAAATCGAGCCGTTCGCCGAGTTGGCCGAGGCGATTTCCCTGGATGTCACTGAAATAGCGGTCATCTGCGCCAGCGGGCATTCCCGCAAAGTTCATTTCTACGGCAAAGTGCAGAGGTTTATTGACGGGCAACTGTTCCAGCAGATAGGTGAATAGCAACCGATTGCTTCCCGCTACCATGGTCACTGCCTTAGTGATGGTGATTGGTATGCCCCAAGCATTGCCATCACGCCGCATTTGCACCTGAACACGATCAGATCCGCGCCGTAATTTGGTTTCATATGGGAGTTCGACGAAGTCTCCCCGCTCCATCGCCTGCCCTGTGGCAACGGCATCAAGTGACGTCTCGTTGTCATAGAAATGATCCATCAAGCTCTTGCGAGCAAATGCGTCATAGTGCAGGCGTTGGTCGAGATTTTCCTGTTTGAAAACGACGCGGTCGTGGATGCTCGCGACGTCATCGCCGTCTTTGTTCGGACCGGAAAGTACTTTTCGGTGATAGCTTTCCGGACGTCGCTGCAGAGTTGCCAACAGGTTGTGTCCAATGTCGCGTATGTCGAGTTCGTAGATCCGTCCGCCACGTCCGGGAGAGATCCACCCGCAAAGTTGATTATTACTCAGCCGGATTTCCTGAAGGCCATCAAAGTTGTAATCGTCAACCGTGGCCTGCACGGTGTTGAAATCCAATCCCATGATCTTGTCGAGCCGCGTGTCAGCTTCGATCAGATGATTGAAAATGGCATTTCGCAAATGTGGTAGGTAGATGCCGCCAAAAGCCCCATGCCAGTAAGAGCAATTGCATTGACCGCGATAAAGGTGATCTCTGATGACGGCTAGCTCGCCCACATCGGCGCCTGACTCTTCTGCTTCACTGAGACGTCGACTGACGTGCATCATGCGAGCATACATCTCGTTGGTTTCTTCGTATTTGGTTTTGAAGTTGCGCCAATAGCCACCTCGAACAAAGGACTTCAGATCGTGCCATCTTTGATGATCTTCCATGGCATGTACGACATCATCAAACTTTTCCTGAGCCTTTACCGGTAACGCCCACTCGGTCATTTCCCGGTAGCTGCAGTCGGGAAGATACACCTTACCTGCAGGCGCTGCCTGTCGCACCGCTTGGCCAAGGGTAGCAGTTTGCAGCCAGTCTGAATTTTCCGCCAGTGCGTCAAAGAACGATCGGAGCCAGCCGTCTTCATAAACGTGTGATTTGGTGTCAGGCCACGTTCCGAATTTTTCTCCATCATCGCCAAAGGTCAGGATTGCTCCTGGCGATCTTTCAGCCACTTCCCGACAGTGTTCAATGGTCTCCGTGGCTGGTCGGAACGGGATGGTATAGCGGAGGTGCTCCGAGCCGGGGAATATTTTCAGGACACGTCCATTGTCTTCCGTCAGGAAATAGCTTGATAGCTGTGAATCTTCCAAACCGGCGGCTCGGAAATGAAAGTCATCTAGGACGGTGTAGTCGATTCCAGCATCGACCAGATCACTGGCTAAGGAAGATTCCCAGACACGTTCGGGTATCCACATACCGGCTGGGGCAGCGCCCAGATTGCGTTCCAGCCAAGCACGATAGGCTTGGATCTGACCCACCCTGTCGCGCGGCGGCAACATGGTAAGAATCGGTTCGTATTGAGGTCCGCCGATGATTTCAACCCGGCCTACATCAACCAGCATGCGGATGCGATCCAGATATTCTGGATGCCGCTCGGCAAGCCACATCATCAAGGGGCCAGATGTGTGCAGTGAAATACGTAACTGCTCGTAAGGTTCAAAAACATCCAGAAATGGTAAATAGCTGTCCTGATAGGACTGCTCAAATACTCCATCGAAGTTGCCGATGGGCTGGTGATTGTGCAGAACGAGGCAAAGGTATGCGTGGCACGTCATTTTCTTGATGTCAGTTTGAGTCGGTTACTCGACAAAGTCGGATTGTAGGCGAGCGGGCCCAACGTCGAATGGCGATTACTTGCCTATTGTGGTCAGTTCACAAAACTAACCGATGCGTCTGGCCGCAATTGTTGCGATTATCGGCCGTTGCCTAGTTGCCCGTCTTTCCGCAGATTACTTATCGGGTGCGATTGCCGTCAAAGTCCATTTGATTTGCAGAGTCTGTCATACCTTCGATGCCGGGTTTCACGCTCGGATCAAATTACCGGCGTTGCCTCACCCTATTGCGTGATGACGACTGTCCCAATGTCGTCCAAAAGGGATGTTTGGATGGGTTCGGTTAAAGCATGATCCGAGGGTCTTCTGCGAGTGCGCAAGCACGCAGTTCGGCTGCGGCATCTTCAGGAAGGACAGGGTTAATCATGCACTGGCTGCTCCATTCAAAACCCGCAACCTGAGTCATCCGTGGGAATATCTCGATCGACCAGTGATAGGCATCAGACGAATCACTGCTGGCGGGTGGTCGAGTGTGCAGGCAAAAGTTGTAGGCTGTTCCGGGCCGCAATTTCTCTAGCCATGAAACGACTCGTCTCACTATTCGTGAAACTGATTCGATGGTGACATCGTTTAAATCTTCGTAGCAGGGTTGGTGCTCGAGTGTTGTCAGGCGGACGAGCATCGGCAGGTGGCTGGCAAAGGGGCAAAAAGCGACCAGTGAGTCGTCCTGCCAGATGATTCGTTCTTTTGACTTTAATTCGGCGTGAATAAGATCGCAATGCAAGCAGCTTCCACGCGTCAAACGGTGTCGAGACATTCGCTCTACCGAGGTAGAGATGAGGGGAGGGATTCGGTTTGTCGCAATCAATTGGCTGTGCGTATGTCGTAAAGATGCACCTGCTTTACCACCGACGTTCTTGAAGGTGCTGAGATAGGAGATGCCGGGGACTTGCCGCCAATGCAGGAGACGATCCCGGTAAGCTTTGAATACAAGAGCGATTTCAGAAGCGTCCAATTCGGTGAGTGATTGGACGTGATTCCGTGACTCGATGATCACTTCGTGGCCACCTGCCACGGGTAACCGTTGAAACAGGCTGGACTCTCGATTGGAACTGAGAGGGTCACTGTTTCCAAAAGTGGAAGTATTGCATTCCGGCTGAGCGTCGCTTGAGATCGAAGAGACGGCAGGAAACTTGTTGGGAACGACCCGTACTGTCCAGTCATCATGCGTTAAAGATTCATCGGCTTCGTGCTGATTGCTGGTGTTTTGCTCGTCATTATTCGCTTGGCCTATCCAAACGGCAGGCGGTGTCGTTTCTTCGTTGCCTGGGCAAAAGGGGCATTCCACCTGCTTACGGACACGCTCGTGAGCCTCAATGAATTCCTGAGGTCGGCCAGAGCGGTGTGCCGCAAAGATAGTCCAGTTTCCGGTGACAGGGTCAAAACGCGATTCGCCGGCTGGCTTGCACGATGCGTTCGCGTGAGACGGTTTTGCGTTTGGCTTTCCTGCCTCAATCATGGGGCACTCCGCAGATACTGACCAACATCCTTGCAGGTCAATCGTGATGCATTTGATTCAGGGAAGAAATCGTACCGGATTTAGCCGGCTAACCGCAGCAGGAGACGCGATTTGCAACACTTTTTTTCGCTATCACGATTCAGATCGCTTTGTGGCTGATTTAAGGGTTAACGTTTTCGCATAGAGCGATTCGTATTCCATTGCACTTTTCCTCCACGACCAGTCCTGCGCCATCCCAGTTTCAATCAGTTGTAACCAGTGTTGAGGATTGTGGTACCGGAGATAAAGGGCGCGACCAATCGCATTATCGAGTCCGTGTGGCGTGATTTCACGGACATAGAAACCGGTCGCTGTTCCATCGGCAAGTGTCTCGTCTCTGCAATCGACAACGGTGTCGGACAAGCCTCCCGTTGGCGTGACAATGGGAATTGTTCCGTAACGCAGGCTGTAAAGCTGATTTAGTCCGCACGGTTCATAATGGCTCGGCATCACAAAAACGTCAGATCCGGCTTCGATGCGATGGGCTAATACGTCACTGAATCCAATGTGTAACGCGAACTGGTTGGGATACTCCTTTTCGAGTTCGCGCAGCTCATGCTCGTATTGTCCGTCCCCGCTTCCCAGCACAATCCACTGGGTAGGACGATGCTCACTGAGGTGCCACCGCAACACGGGTAAAATCAGATCCCAACCTTTTTGTTCCGCCAACCGACCAACCAACCCAATCAAGGGAATCGCATCGTTCTGCTCCAGTGCAAACTGCTGCTGTAGCGAGCATTTGTTAGCCTGCTTTCCTTGTTGCCACGACCTCAGATCATAGTTTGCCGCAAGCTTCGTGTCGGTCTTGGGGTTCCAGATGCTCTGGTCAATCCCGTTGGTGATCCCCGAGATGCGATCAGCCGCGTTTTGAAGTACCGATTCCAAACCGCATCCATGTTCTGCTGTCTGGATTTCCTCGGAGTAGCGGGGACTCACGGTAGTGATCATGTCTGCCGAAGCAATTCCGGTTTTAAGGAAATTTACGCGGTCATAAAACTCGATTTCGTTCTGGTTGAAATGCATCCAGTCGAGTCCGGTCCACGGGAATTCTGATTTTGGAAAGTTACCCTGATAGGCCAGATTGTGAATGGTCATCAGCGTTGCTGAATCCCGTAGGGAAGACGGCAGTTTTTTATCAGCGTCAAGCAATGTTGGTACCAGTCCTGTTTGCCAGTCATTGCAATGCACGATGTCGATCGACCATCCAATTCGCTGCATGGCCTGAATCGCAGCTCGACAGAAGAAAGAGAATCGCTCGGCGTTGTCGGGGTAGTCTCCGGTAGCGGTTCCGTACAGCGACTCGCGGTCGAAGTATTGAGGTTGGTCGATGAACCAAACAGGTACATCATTGGCACCGGGGAGCCGTCCCCTCAGCAACCGGCAACCGACGAGTTTTCGAGGGCTCATGGGAATTGCAAAGCTGATGTCGGTCGGCTCCACGCCGGCATGGCTTTCGTATACGCTGCGGAAGGCTGGCATGATGATTGCAGCGCGATGTCCCAAAGCTGCGACGCGCGAGGGAAGTGTTCCACATACGTCGGCCAACCCACCGGTTTTGGCATAGGGGACGGCTTCGGTGGTGAGATAGACGATGTTCACTTCTCTTGCTCGTATCTCACTTTGGACGCCGGGAGCTGATCGGGCGTGAATATTTGGATTAGATCGATTGTGCGGGCTGCCAGTTGTCGTCTGGCTTTGCGATTGCAAGGTGGCGAATTCAGCGGCTAGCCGTTTTCCCCACGGGTCCCATGTTCGGAGTTCAATCCTCAGAGTCTAGCTCTCAAGTCAGGCTTCCACCACAACAGAAGGAAAGAGTGGGAATGAAACGTCCGTTACACGCTGTTGGACTACTTTTAGGGGAACTTGCCGCCACTTCCGGGATGAGGTCGGCGAAACCCAGATCATGTCGTAGAATAGGGGCTGAAACGGGAACCGCAGATTCGTTCATTTTGTTGAAGAAATTGTATGTCGATCGCTCTGGGTGAATTCTGGAAAGGGCTGGTCAAGTCGGGCGTTACCGACGCCGCGGGTTGCAAGCAGATCGCTGGCGACTACACCGATGCAAACGCCGGAACGCCACCGAGCGACAGTCTGCCACTGGCCAGTTTTCTTGTGGACAAGGGAATCCTTACGGAGTTTCAGGCCGAAGCTTTACTGGCTGATCCTCCTCGGGAAATCAGATTTGGCAATTTTGTTGTTCGGTCAGGTGTTGGCCCGAAATATCTTCGTCGCTGGATCCCGGTATCGCGAGTCGATGATAGGCGAGTTGGCGTGTTGTTTCGCGTTGCCGCCGACCAAATCGCAGATGGACGGGATCAGTGGTTACAGGCGCACGAGGAAATCTCTGCCGAGGGTCTGCAGTCATTTGATTACGAGACACAGCAATCATGGACGCTGGTCTTTTCCGAATTACCGGATGGTGAGTCTCTGACGAGCTATCTTGGCACCGGCTCTCGACTGAGTCATCGGGCCATTTGCGAGGCAGGAATTTCTCTGGCGGATGCACTTTCTGCCATGCACCAAAGACCTCTTGTGCATGGTGCTGTGCGCGCAGATCAGGTATGGATGGCAATCGATGGGCGAGCCATTTTACTGCGTGATCCTTCAGGTCCCCCTGCCGGAATTCACGACTCAAATCAGCAAAGCTGGTATGACGGTGAAGAGGATCCTGGGCTATATGCAGCACCAGAGCTCAGTCGTCCTGATCAAGTATGTGACACCGCTACCGATATCTATGCTTTGGGGTGCCTCTTGTTTCGGCTTGCTAGTGGACGGTACCCCACGGAGGGTACAACGGCTGCGAGTCTGGTTGAAGCTCATGCATCAATGATACCTGCTGAATTATCGGAAGCAGTCAAAAAAGGCGAGGCGGGTGATCCGCTTTATCGTGTGCTTGCTTTCGCCATGGCCAAGAGTCCCGCGTCCCGTTTTTCTTCGTCTGCCCAATTATCCAATGCTCTGAAGGCGATTCTGCCTCTGGTTTCCGCTGAAGCTCCTACTCAAGCTGATGCGGAGCAGGCAACCGCGACTGCCACGCCAAACCAGGGAAGTGGGGATGCATCTGGTGACTCGGATAAAACGGCAATTGCTGCGTCAAAAGCAGCTGCCAATTCAGAGCCTCCTCCCGTCGTCCAGACAACAGGGTCAACGAACTTAAACCAGACCCAGCGAAATGCGTCGGGAAAAACTAAGACTAAGCCCATGGACGCGACCGTTGCGACGAAGAACGGGGGCGAGACAGTCAAGCCTGATTCCAGTGAGCAGACGTCGCCAAATGCAATTGCTTTGGGAACACCCGAACAACGAACATCCAAGGTTCCTGTCGTTACCGTAGCGGAATCAACAGAATCAGTGACGACTGCGGCGGGTGAACCGATCGCACCTGATCTTCCGAGTCCTCCGCCGGTTGAAGGTGAGGCGGGTCAGGGGACGTCCCGTGTTCGTCGAAAAAAGAAATCAAAGGCTCCGCTCGTGTTGGGCGGTATGTGTGTTGCAGTCCTGCTGTTGATCATTAGTTTGCTTGTTCCAGGCAGTCCGGAAGAAAAGACTGCGGACAAGGAGAAAGAACGTCCACAGATGCCGAAGGTGATCCCTCCGGTGACGAATCAATCCAAGACTGACAAGGCAAAGCCAGATCTAAAGAAAACTGAAGACGTTGCCGGTTACAATTTGGTTGACGACGACCGACTGCTTTATGTTCCCCCTTATGCTGCTGATACCGCCAAAGCGTCACTTGGATTTTTGCCACCGGGACCTGCCATCGTGGTGTCGCTCCGTTTGTCATCTATTCTTGAGAGCAGCATTGGTGGTCAATTGATTGACGCACTGTCACCCGAGTTGAGTTCCCTGATCGCAGTCATTGCAGAGCGAGCGAAGGTGCCAGCGGAGTCGATCGAACGTTGTGGTCTTGCCTTGCACCCTGGGAAAGAAGGTTGGCCAGAAGTCTCGCTGGCAGTCCAACTGAAAACACCTGTTCCGGCAAGCGAATTGATTGAGAAATGGCAGGTGGCGGCGTCACGCACGGCCGATGGAGTCACCATTTATGCTGGTGATTCGCTGGAAAGTGATGCCTATTACTTTCAGGGGTCTGGTAAGGATCCGATAAGCCGATTTGCGATTGGCTCGATTGCGAAAATCAGTGAGGTAGCGGAGACGGAGGGGGGAGGAATTCCACTGCCGAGGAGTTCCCAGACACTTTGGAATGCATCAAGTGACCAAGTTGACATAGTGGCGTTATTTTTAAGCCCGAACTTTTTGTTTGCAGACGGGCGTGAGATGCTGACCAACTCAGTCCCGGAGTTGATCGATCCCCTCAAGGAAGTATTGCAGCCTGACGTGTCAGCGATGATGCTGGCTGTTGATTTTGGGGCCGAGCAAATGTTCGTTGAGACACGTTTGGCAGCAAGCGGCGGAACCAGCGAAGCAGCCTTGGTAAGATCGCTTCGTGAGAGGATTGCTCACTGGCCAGATTGGGCTGATGATTTCATTGTGAACACGGTACCTGACTCTTCTTGGCGTTTGCTCGCGAACCGTCTGCGGCCCATGATTGGATTTGTCGCCGAGCGAGTACGTTTTGGCGTGTCCGATGGAATGGCGATTGCAAATACCTACCTGCCTGCTCAAGCAGTTCCACAGGTGACATTGGCTGCAGTTTTGGCACTGAATACCCCGGCGGGTGCGACGGCGTCAGGCGGAAGTCCAAAGGCTACTAAGCCATTGACGGTTGAAGAAATGCTCAATCGGAAAATGTCCGTCTCGTTTGATCAGGAATCTCTTGAGTTTGCGATCGATAATATCAAGCAGGCATTTTCGAAGGACCTGCCGAGTGGTTCCAAAATGCCGAAAATCAGAATCCTCGGTGGGGATTTGCAACTGATGGGGATTACTCAGAATCAGCAAGTTCGGGATTTCAAGCAGGCGAATATTTCGTTAAGGCAGGTGCTGACAGATTTGGTGAGGAGAGCCAATCCCGACAAAACAGCGACAGGATCGAAAGATGAAAAGCAGGCGTTGATCTGGGTGGTTGTCGATGATGCGGAGAATCCGGGCATCAAAGAGATTCTAGTGACGACGCGTCAGTCAGCGGCTAATAAGTATGATTTGCCACCAGAGTTTGTTCTGGAGTAGCACGTCGACCTCTCGCCGCGGGAAAAACCGGTTGAATAATCGTGTTCGATGCATGCTTGGATCGAGGAGGTTGAAAGCGATTTTGACGGTTATCCGACCCATAGAAAACAGACCGACGCTATTTAGTTGCAGTAACTTTGTTACCCCCAGTTTGGCGTCCTAGCCTTTAGCAGTTAGTTGTATACGACTGCATGGCATAGTACATCAATGCACTGTCTGGACTTCATTCCGATCCGCCTCGCCACTCTGATGCCGAGCTCCACAATCGGACTTGACTTGTATCAAGTGGAGATTGAGACCGAAACCTTCATCCTGTATCGGGGTGGGGAATACCCACTGACGATGGAAGATCTTAATCGACTTCGTGGGCGCGGGATTGAGAAATTGTTCATCGCCAAGGATTCTCAAGCGTCGTATCAGGAATATCTGCGCAATATCGCAACATCAACCGACGACAAGGCCGTGCCGCTCTCGGTCCGTACAGAAGCAGTTACCGAGGTGGTGCGGCAAATTTTGCAGGCGACTTTCACCCAGGATTGTGTTGACCAGACAGTGGAGGCAGCTGAGCAGCTCGGCTCTCTCACGGCTGATATCCTGACAAACGACCAGTTTGCAGTCAAAGACATGATGAAGGTCCTGCACCACGACTACGCAACCTTCACGCATTCAGCCAACGTGGCGTTTTATTGCGGGATGCTTGCAGCAGAGTTGGGCTATCCCAAGCAGGTCGTTGAAGACATTACTGCTGGCGGGTTATTGCACGATCTTGGAAAATTGGAGATACGTGATGAGTTGCTGCGAAAGCCAGACAAGCTGACGGACTTTGAATTTCGTGAGATTCGCATGCACCCGACTTTGGGATTCAAAAAACTGGCTCATCGTGAGGACCTTGTCGAAGGACAGCTCATGATGACCTATCAGCATCACGAACGACTCGACGGAAAAGGATACCCCGTCGGGTGTGTCGAAGATGAGATCCATCCTTGGGCAAAAATGTGTACGGTCGTGGATGTGTACGAGGCTTTGACAAGCAATCGTGCTTACCGCAAGGCGATGACCCAGAAGACAGCTTTACAGATCATGGAACGCGAAGTTGGAACTGCGTTCGACCCGGAGTTATTTCAGTGTTGGCAGTCGATTATCAAACAAAGCTAGAACAGTTGCTCCATTCAATGGACTGGAATATTGAGATTCCAGTTGAGTGGTCTGACTATTTTACGCAAACAGGAAATCTATCCATCTATACTGATGACCAACGTCATAATCAGCGTCTGAAAATCCGTACATGTGGCGCGATGTGGTTTGAAAAATCAATTCCAATTCGGCCTCGTGCAACGCTGCCAGTCGGCGTCTATACACGAGACTTTTCCAGACATGGCGCGGGTTTTCTTTCATCTTGTGAGATTTACCCTGAGGAACTGGTTCGCATCGTGCTGCCCACTTTCTGGATGCAGTTGAAAGTGACTCGTACTCGGCGACTTAACAAAAAGTGCTATGAAGTTGGAGCCGTGTTACTGACGCAGCATGATCCCGACGTGGACGCCTTCTGTTCAAGTTCGCCACAGACCAGATCCATGGCTTGAACAATTAGCCGTTGTTGATAGTCGTTAATTTGGTGTCAGTTGCATCACACGGATAGGATGTTCCCGATCATCGTCCAACTCGACCTTGTGTTCCTTGTAGATCCAGTTTCGTTCTTGAATCCATTCACGGAATTCATTGGCAATGATTCGGTACGGATCACTCAGTAACACTTGCCCACTCTCAGCCAGATGATCTCGAAGGCATTGGTCCAATTCTGGCCAGAGCGTCCTCAGGTAGGTGATGTCGCTACCAAGAATCAGGGGGAATCTTGTTCCTTCGATTCGATCCAGCCCAAACCTCAGTTGGCGAACTTCGCATTGCTCCCTGAAGTCCCAAGTGCTCATTTTGACTAGCAGCAAAGGGTCAGT
The DNA here is from genome assembly GCA_028823035.1 of Rubripirellula sp. GTDB lineage: Bacteria > Planctomycetota > Planctomycetia > Pirellulales > Pirellulaceae > Rubripirellula. Next base: position 3,218 of record JAPKCI010000010.1, on the reverse strand, counting down.
GACACCATCAGTCAGTACGACGTTGGATCCCCGGCAAGCAGCAGACAATCCGGCATGACCTGTTCCACAGCCAAGTTCCAGAACGTGCAAGTGGTCGATCTGGATCTGATCAAGATAATGATCAAGGCCGGCTGCCGCACGCCACGTCGTCGCCCAGAATGGATCAATTACACCTTCTTCGCCCGCATCCTGTCTTTCACAGGCATCGATCAACATGCCGTCTGAATCAGAGGTAACTGCAAGCCTTCGTAGTTGACCAGCGATCGGGACTTCCGCCCAGTGCCATTGAAAACGCTTCGTTGCTTCAGCGGCTAGTGACTCGAGGCACTCGTTGTTCCTGGCATCCATGTCTTGATCGTCTGCGTTCGTCATCACAGGGACTCACTCACCCAGCCATTCCGCGACATCGGCTGCGAAGTAAGTGAGTATTCCATCAGCACCTGCTCGTTTGAATGCCAGCAGGCTTTCCATCACGGTTTGCTTGCGATCCAGCCAACCGTTCTGTGCCGCCGCCGAAAGCATTGCGTACTCACCACTGACTTGATACGCGAAGGTGGGTACGGCAAACGTTTCTTTGACACGTTGCACAATATCCAGATAAGGCATCCCGGGTTTCACCATCACACTGTCGGCACCCTCGGCCAAGTCGAGAGCCACTTCGTGCAGCGCCTCGTCGCTTTGCGATGGCGCTTGTTGGTAAGTCTTCTTGCTCGCGACACCAAGACTGCTGGATGAGCCAACTGCATCACGAAATGGACCGTAAAAGGAACTTGCGTACTTGGCTGCATAGGACATGATTTGCACTTGGGAAAAGTCGCGCTCATCCAAAGCCGACCGGATGGCCCCAATGCGGCCATCCATCATGTCGCTGGGGGCAATGATGTCACACCCAGCTTCTGCCTGAACGAGTGACTGCTGGCAAAGCACTGCTAGGGTTTCATCGTTGGCGACATCCCCGTCGCGAACCAAGCCATCCTGCCCATGACTGCTGTACGGATCGAGTGCGACGTCACAGATGATGCCAACACGATCCCCAACTTCCTGCTTGACGCGGCGAACGGTCCGACAGACTAAATTATCAGGATTGGTCGCTTCTGCCGCATCTTCGGTTTTCAGTGCCGGATTGGTTGCCGGGAAAACTGCAATCGCCGGTATTCCCAGATCGCATGCACGGATCGCTGCACGGCAGATTTCGTCTTCGCCCAGTCGATCGACGCCGGGCAAGCTGTCAACGGCTTGACGCCCCTGCCCATCGAATACGAATAGAGGCCAGATCAAGTCGTTGGTGCTAAGTGAGGTTTCCGAAACAAGTCGCCGTGACCAATCGTGGCGGCGTACTCTTCGCATTCGAGTAGCGGGGAATTTTCCGCGTGAAAACTCTGACATTCGTGGCTCCTATAAGACAATATATATTAGAAGCCTGACTGCTCTTTTAGAACCGCAGGCAGCAAGAATTGCAGGATCCTGCCATCAAAGACTTTTGATCGGAGGCGAGCAATGATTGGTGAAGGAGGTCAGCAATGGTCGCGGAAAGTGCTAGACTCATGGTTTCGGCGAGTCCCTGCGGGTAATTTGGACTCTCGTAAATGTCCTCCCAAGTTCTCCACACAGCGATTTATGAAAAAGTTTGCATCCTCTCCGCTTATCCTGCTTTTGGCTCTCGTCTTGTATCCCATGCCGGCATCCCCGGTGTGGGCTGAGAGCAACGAGCAGATTTCTGTGCTGCTGATTGACGGACAGAACAATCACAACTGGAAAGTCACTACCCCTCTGATTTGCCAGATTCTTGAGGGTTGCGGGCGATTCACGGTGGATGTGGTTACAGCACCTGCCCGCGGTGAGAGCATGGAGTCGTTCACTCCCGCATTTGCCGACTACGACGTGGTGGTTTCAAATTACAACGGCCAGTCCTGGAGCGAGGTGACGCAGAAAGCATTCGAGAGTTTTGTAGCGGGCGGTGGAGGATTCGTTAGTGTCCACGCGGCAGACAATTCATTTCCCCAATGGTCGGCCTATAACCGGATGATTGGACTCGGAGGCTGGAAAGGGCGATCTGAGAAGGATGGGCCGTATGTGCGTTGGAAAGAGGACCAGCAAAGGTTCACTCGGGATCAGACTCCGGGCGGGGGTGGTGGTCATGGGCAACGTGCTCCATTTCTCATCGTGGTGCGTGATACCGAGCATCCAATTACCACGGGGCTTCCATCCAGTTTCATGCAGGCTGCCGACGAGTTGTACGACAAACTGCGGGGACCGGCAGAAAATATGCATGTGCTTGCGACTGGCTTTAGCGCGCCAGCAACCGGAGGAACCGGGGAGCACGAACCGCTTTTGATGACAGTTCAATTCGGTGATGGGCGAGTCTTTCATACCACGCTCGGCCATGATGATACGTCAATGAAGGGGGTCGCCTTTCAGGCCACGCTGCAGCGTGGCACTGAGTGGGCCGCAACGGGAGTCGTGACCCTGCCAAGCGTTGATGCCCAAGTGCTGACGAGTGATACCGCTGCGATGCGAGACCCTGATGATATTGCACCGGATGCTCTGGCGGAGATGCCCAAGATTGAGGGGCTTGGTTGGGTGCCATTGTTTAATGGGAAAGACTTGTCCGGCTGGTCACAGAAGAATGGTATCGCAACCTATCGTGTAGAAAATGGCATCGTTGTTGGAAAAACAGCTGAGGGAAGCCCCAACTCATTCATGTGTACTATCAAGGATTATGGCGATTTTGAATTGACCTTTGAGGTCAATGATGATCCAGGGTTGAACAGCGGGGTCCAAATCCGATCTCTCAGTAAGGCTGATTTCAACAATGGGCGTGTTCATGGTCCCCAAGTTGAAATCGAGACCTCACCCGGTGAGAGTGGATATGTCTATAGCGAAGGCACTGGCCGAGGGTGGATCACAAAACAACAACCGATCAAAGATGCCTATGTGAATGGCAAATGGAATCGCTTTGTGGTGCGAGCCAAGGGCGATCGCATCCAGACTTGGGTGAACGGAAAATCGATTGCCGATATTCGTGACCCGGAGTCGAGCATGAAGGGGTTCATTGGTTTGCAGGTACACGGTATCAAACGGGATACCGGCCCTTTTGAAGTACGGTGGCGGGATATTCGGGTTCGTGAATTGAAGTAATGCCGACCGACGCATCAATGCTCTGTTCTCCTGGTATTTCCTCAATGAACAGGATATCGGTATAGTCGATTCGATCTGTA
>JAPKCI010000393.1 GCA_028823035.1 Rubripirellula sp. | reverse complement strand
GGCATGTAGTTTCTGATATAGAGAAACTGTTTGTCCCGTACAGATCGAGCCGTTTCCATGACCTCGTCGACTCGATCCCGGGTCCCGTAGACCGTCCTGCGCTCGGTTTGTGAATCGGGGCCAAGGAAGGGAATTCCCTGCATGTAGTCCGGAATGGGTTGTTTGATCAGGTTCAGAACAGTCGGCGGGAAGTCAACGAAGCTGACGAGCCTATCCAGTCGAGTGCCCGGAGTTGCGGGTGCGAGGTGTTGGTACTTTTTCGGAAAACGAACCATGAGGGCGACGCGCATTCCTGAATCGAGCAGCAGACGCTTGTGCCGTGGCATGCCGGAGCCATGGTCGGAGTAGAAGAACACAATCGTCTCGTCGGCGAGCCCGTCCTCTTCCAACTGGTCGAGGAGGCGCTGAACGTTTTGATCCATAACCGAGACGCAGTCGTAGAAGCGGGCCACCGTCCTGCGCACGACAGGAGTGTCCGGGTAGTAAGGTGGAAGCGGGACGGTTTTGGGATTGCTGATCTCCGGCTTTAAAAGTCGGGACTGGACGTGCTCCTGAAAAACCAAATAGGGCCAGACCATCGTGCGTGACTGGTGTGTCGTCATGTCGTTGAACACTGAGAAGAATGGCTGGCCAGACTCGCGACTTCTCCAATGAGCCGTGGAAGACGAGCGATCCCACGACTCCATGATGAGCCGCTCGTTTTCTGCGCAGTTGTAATCGGTCTTGACATTGTTCGACGTGTGGTAACCGGCCTTCCGGAGAAAAGACGGGAAGGCTTTTACTCCGATCGGAATGTGGTTTGAGGACCTCATCTGGTGGGTCCCCATGCTGGCGTTGTACATCCCGGTGATGAGAGTGGATCGCGATGGTGAGCAAACCGGGGAAACGGCAAAGGCATTGGTATAAAGGATGCTCTCCTTCGCGAAAGCGTCTAGGTTGGGAGTGCGTGCAAAGGTGTCTCCGTAGCATCCAAGTGTTGGACTCATGTCCTCGACTGTGATCCAGAGGATGTTCGGTCCCACTTGACTGTTTTGGGGATTCGCCACAGGAGCTTTGCGCGGGGCGGAATTCTGCGCAAGCGGTCGCACCTTTTTTACCGTCCTCCATTCTTTGCCATCGTTGGAGATCAAAATGTCGAAAGCTGTAGGCGTACGATTGATAATTTTTCCGATTCGATCACGTGAGAGCACGACTCGATCAATCTTTGTGGTTTTAGCCAGTTCGATCTGAGCCCAGCCTGTCGCGTTGGCCGAGATCCAGCTAAATGCGTTTCCGTATTTCCCGTCGTTCAGGTGTTCGACCTTGTGACGGTCATAGCCCTTCAGCAACGAGGATGCGGTTGCCTTCCCGCCAGTGGATTGCAACGCTATATTCTTTGGCGAATCAGGACCGAAGACTTCTAATTCATCGATGCAGGGTTGGCCATGATTCGAGTCAATGATTTGCACGCGTACAAATCTCGCTGCCGTCGGTGTAAATTCGAAGGGATTGGCAATACCCGGTTTTATCGGATCAACGACGTTCTTGGCGGCAGGATTCCGCGGTACTTCCGGCGCGCGTGCAGCGGCAGACGGGCCGCTGACAAGCTCACGAATCCGGATATTTCGCAGCCAGAACGGCAGGCCGTGATCCTGAAAACCAATGAATCCCTGTTTCGGTTTGCTCTTCAATTGCGGGTGCGACAAACTCACGTTGTTGACCAGCACACCGTTGAGCCTGACGGTGACCTCTCCACCGACGCTCGTGACACTCATATGGTTCCACTCGCCAGCGGGCTTTGTCGCGTTTGCTCTCGGAGCGACTTTGGGAAGGATGCCGCCAGTGACGGAATGAGCATCGAGAAGTTTAACGCCTGCTGAATCGCGAATCTGAACTTCAATCACTGTTCCGACGGCCTTCTGACGATCCGTGACATTAAAGTAGAGCCCACTGTTGCCGCCCTGCTCGTGCCGGTATTCAAACTCGCTTTGAAAATCTTTGTATTCGTTCTTCAGCCACAGGTAGTCACCGTATCGCGTCCAGTCTTTTTCGCCTGCACGTGGCTGCAGATGAACGACGCCGTCTTCGCTAAGCGACCAATTGCCTGTGGTCTCGAAGTGTTCTTTCAAGTCGCCGCCGGCAAGCAGATCAATAAAGCTTCCATCGCCTCCGCTGGTTTTCAGCGTCATTAAATACCGGATGATATGCTTCAGATCGTCCGGGCCGCTGATCAATCCAACCGGCATCAACGACATCGCACTGGGCGCCTTCTCTTCGATCTGCGATTTCTCAACTGCTTTCAGGCTACCGTCCATCATTTGCAGCGTGACACGGTTTTCATCTTCGCCTGACAAGAATCCCAGCAGCACTTTGCCGCCGTCGGTAACGATCGACCACGACTGAAAGTTCGGCGAGACATCCTTGCTCGGTGCCGCAACGGACTGAGCCAAGTACTGCGGCGTGAACCGTTTCGCGATTCCTGACAGTGAAGGCCCAATGACACCGCCGCCCTGGCCTGAATCGTGACAGGCGATGCATTTCTTTTTAAAGATTGCAGCGCCGGTTTTCGTGTTCCCTTCCTGCCATGCCGTTGTCCAGTCGATCGCTTGATATTCCGCAGGCATCGCCTTGTTGGCAGACAGTTTCGCGCCCTTCGCGATGTCGGCTTTCACGGATCGAGTTTGAACAAGACCCGGTATTCTTCCCGCGAGGTCGTCCATGCCCAGCGTGTTGGCGAAGACAGCGGCCGTCTTCCGATGGGAGTCGTCAGTGTCGTGAATGGACAGCGTGATCATACGCTCGATCACCTTTAATTCTGGGGCATCTGGTTTCGCCGCTGCTGTCTGTCTCCACCAGTTCAGCATGGGTAGACCACCGACTTTAATCCCGTGTTTTTCGGCTTCCGTCTCAAGATTTTCGCTTGCATCGTCCACATAACTGAAACCGTTCAGCATCTTCGCGGCGGCCGCGCTAACCACGACGCCAGCGGGAATCACTCCGTTCTCAACTGTGTCGTTCCACTTCCACATCGCCGCAGCCAGCGTCACTCGCCGCGACGGCAGATCGCCCCCCTCAAACTGCTGCTCGAGTTCAAGCCAGTTGGTGTTTCTTCCAAGCCAACGCTGGGCCGCCTGGCGAACAAAACTGTCAGGGCTCATCGCGAGCTTCATGATCAATTCGCGGAGTCCGGCCTTCCCCTTTGGGAAGGCATCGGCCGCCCGCAATCCGGCGAGTTGCGAAATGGGCGACGCGTTCGCAAGCAGCAACTTGACCGACGATTCACTTAACTGATGAAAGCGGCGCAGCACATCGGCAGCCGTACTGGCCGTTTGCCCGTTATCTGAAGATATCGCCGCGGTCAGAGCCGCAACGACTCGTTCATCTTCGTGTCGGGCGGCAAGCCATGCCAGGCTGTACCAGGCCGGACTGCCAGCAGTGGCTTTGAGAAACCTCGCTAGAACATGCTCGTCGCCACTCAATCCACGTGAAACGATTTCCCGATGGGCGTTGAACCGCCGCTTCCACGAGGACGATTCTATTTCGTCCAAGAACGTCTTGATATCCGCCGTGGACGGATCAAACGCATGAGACTTCAATGGGTTATTCGGATTTGAAATCACAATGAGATCAGTTTGCTTCACGGGCGACGCCTCATTGCGTTCCATGAAACAGACACTCGCGAACAAGCGACCATCGTTACCCGTGAAAACCGCCACCGGCCGGGCTGTCCCTTTGCCCACAAGCAGCGGTTTTTGGCTACTCGCAAACGACGCACCCCGAACTCTCAGCGGAAACTGTCCCAGTTCACGGCTACCCCAACGCGCAACGACAAGCGATCGTTTGTATGCGCCACCAAGGTGATCTTCGTTGTAGTAACAAGTACCAAATGGCACAAAACGCCCTATCGCAGAGTCGATGGTTTGGATCAAATCATTGCGATATGGCTCTGTTGCCTGCAACCAACCTCGCGACCACTGGTAATGTGAGCCTTCGGTCACGTGCGTCAATCGTCCGAACGAGTGTAGGGCACTGCCTTCCTGGTCGTTATCGTTTCCAAAGAGATTCCAATGCTCATCGAAATCAAGGTCACAGATATTCCGATACCCACGAGAAATTGTCTTCAATTCGTGCGATTTCGGGTCGTATCGAATCACACCGCCCACACCAGTCCACGGCGTCTTTCTTGCATCTGGTCCACTCAAGAAAGTCCAGTGCCACACGTGCCCGGGATTCGTCTTGCTTCGAAACGGTCCAGGCTGCGGATCGCCGAAGGCGAGATACAGACAACCATCCGGTCCCATCTTCATGCCATGAAGACCCTGATGGATGTGACCAAGCGGGATACCCCACACCAGACGTTCAAATGTCACCTTACCTGGATCGCGAATCACGTTCGGCAGTCGATATAGCGCCGTGACCGTTAACAC
>JAPKCI010000392.1 GCA_028823035.1 Rubripirellula sp. | reverse complement strand
CAGCCCGCTGCGTACGGTCAGCCCGCTGCGTACGGTCAGCCCGCTGCGTACGGTCAGCCCGCTGCGTACGGTCGCTCGCTGGCGACCACGCCGAGCATGGCGACTGGGGTCAACCAAGCTTCCGGCAACGCCCCTTACGTGGCTCGTCAGTTCCCCAGTGACCCCCCTTCGACCTACGCACTGCCGCCAACCGTTTCGCCACCTTCGGCAGCGATTCCGCCAACCGCTTCGCCCGTGACCGGCAACGCGCCACCCCCCAATTACCAGCCACCGCCAGTTTCCGCTGGTTTTGGATCGGGCGTTCCCAGTCCTCCGATCTATGGTTCCGCTAACGGTGCACCGATAACGGGCAACACTGGGTTGGCAGAGCCTTACGCTCCGATGGTTCCCAACATGGGATATCAACCGGGACCCACCGTACGTGAAGCTGACCTGATCATCAACGGCTTTCCAGCACGCACCGGCCGCATCATGCTTGGCGGTGCGGTCAATAGCGATGCGGGCGTCACCGGCCAACTAACAATCGATGAACGCAACTTTGACATCTGTCGCTGGCCGCGATCATTTCAGGACATGTTCAGCGGAACCGCGTTTCGCGGTGCCGGTCAGACCTTCCGGCTGGAAGCAGCACCAGGCACCCGTTTCAAACGATACACGCTTCAGTTTGCTGATCCGAATCTGTTCGGCTACAAACCCGTCAGCATGTCAGTCAGCGGTTTCCTTTATGACCGTCGCTTCGATGATTGGGATGAAGAGCGTCTTGGTGGGCGACTTGCCTTTGGCTATCGAATCACCCCCGACCTGTCTCTCTCCGCTGGCATGACCGGACAACGGGTCGACATGTCCGGTTATTCAGACCCATCATCGGTGCAAGCGCTCAACGACGTCAGAGGAAAAACCTCGCTGTTGACTGGCGAGTTTTCACTCGTGCACGATACACGCGACAGTCCCATTCAGGCCTCCCGCGGCCACTTCTTTGAATTCAATTTCGAACAGGCCTTCGGGGATTTCTCCTACTCACGTTTTGAACTCGAGTTTCGGCGTTATTGGCTGTTAGCTGAACGGGCTGACGGATCGGGCAAGCAGACGCTCTCTTACTCAGGCCAAGCCGGCTACAGCGGCGACGACACCCCGATTTACGAGAACTTCTTTGCTGGTGGCTACGCGACCATCCGCGGATTTGAATTCCGGGGTGCCAGCCCTGTCCAGAACGGCATTGAGGTGGGGGGACGCTTTCAGTGGCTCAACACCATCGAGTACATGTTTCCGATCACGGCCGACGACGCCTTTCGTGGCGTTGGTTTTGTCGACTTCGGCACAGTCGAACCAACCTCACAACTCAGTTCCAAAAGTTATCGCGTGGCCCCTGGTCTCGGGTTGCGAGTGGCTCTACCGATGCTCGGTCCAGCACCGCTGGCATTTGACTTTTCCTACCCCGTTGCCAAAGCCGACACCGACCAGGTGCGCATCTTCAGCTTTTACATGAGCATGGTCCGCTAATCCCCGACTTGGTTCAGCAGAACTGATGCTGAGAATATCGGAAATCTGGAAAGGGTGGGATTCCCGAATCGTAGCGTTTTAAGCAGAAGCGGCTTCGAGTTGCTGCTTAAGGCCCCGAAACTGAGCAGGTCTGAGTCAACCACTGAGAACATTTCACCCCTGACATTTGGCATTCTGGGATCCTCGAATTACCCTAAAGACGGGCGAACCTTCACGGGCTAACACGGATCTGTTTGGGTATGGACTCGATGGTCGATGGTGATGGCGAGGTAAAACGCTAGGGGTCCGGCAGGGCGTCTAAAGGGGGGCTTCGATAACGGGCAGAGTCGCGTCAGAGCCGAAAACAGGAGCAAATGATTCCTCCCTTGCGAAAGGTCAGATCGTCCAGTAAATTCCGCATAGCTGATATTGGGGAGAAAGCTGCGTCTCAGACGCCCCCAAATCACGATCCCCTGTAGCTCAGTTGGTAGAGCAGGTGGCTGTTAACCACCTTGTCACAGGTTCGAGTCCTGTCGGGGGAGCTCTTCTTGATGATGGCTGCTGGTAAGCAATCCAGCAGCCATTTTTTGTGCCCCGACCGTCGCCATATCCGCAAGCATGTCAAAGGGTTGGCGAAACACGGGCGTCACTTTGGCTTCAATACTGAACGAACAAACTTAGGAAGGAATTGCATTACTTCACTATTCTTCGTGTCGCTAAGACTGTGCACCAATTCAGCCTTATCCCCGATGCCAAGTTCTTTATATCTCTTCAATACCCTCAGACCATGTTCAGGATCATGATTATCCCCAACCACTCCGGGTTCTTTGCGGTAGGCAAGAAATATTGGGGGAGCATTTTTTGTTATCGGTTCTAACAAGCGTTCATTAAAGGAACGCCCCGGCAGAGCTTGTCCCATGTAAATTCCTACAATGCCTGCGTCCTTAATGTGAGCGAGTTCCCAGCTCACAAAGCTTCCCCGTGATTGTCCTCCGATAAACATTTTGTCGATGTCAAAGTTGTAGGTCGTCGCGTTTTCTTTTACCCATTCAAACATCACTTTGGCATCCGCCGCGCATGTTTGAAAATCGGAAAGACCTTTCACCTTTGCAATGGATTCCCAACTGACGATCGCGGTTCCTGCTGCTACCGTTGCATCAGCCCAAGAGCTTCTAACGTCATCCGCCGTAGAGCCGTTATGGTGGGCGTAAATGAACACTGGGGCTGGCTTACTGCCGGACGGCAAATAGAGATTCAGCCATTGTCGGTCCTCAGACCCATACGAGACATGCGCGTGAGTCGGCTTTTTTTCCTGCCCGAAAAGAGCAGCGGGGAAAAGCGACATCGCGCATACCAATGCGACGAGGCATGTTGCAGACGTTTTGGGTAGTGTGTTCATCGAATCCACATTCGTTTGGAGTTATAAAAGTTTGCGATATTACCATGGCAGTATCGGTGAGTCCTATTCGCTTCTGTTTTTCGACCAATTTGTCGTCAGACGCTCCTCCAGCCTCTTGTTCAGCGCCGTTTCACCTACGAGGATGACCGCGGTGTTGATGAGATTGCGCATGGTAGTTTCAATTTCGTGCAAGGATTGCAGAATAACGGGCGTGTCGTTCATTGGAGCTCCGTAAATCAAGTACATCGGCGCCCGATTCCAGACACACTTTCTCGCAGAATTCTCTGTTAGTTTCTGATTTTAGCAGTCGGCAAGTTAAGTAGGCCCGTGGGGCCAAAAAACTGAAACGAACATTTTGACCGATGAATCTCGAGTTTACGTCATCAGATGAGGTCGGGTTTTGGGGCGAGATCGAGTCCCACTTGGATGGTGGTGGCAAAAAAGCGTGCCAAAATGAACCCGCTGCGCAGAAGATATCAGCCGGTTTTTTTGAGACCGGTGTGGCGCGGAGCGAGTGACGGCCGGCCGAGCTAAGCCGCACGTCGATACGACCGAAGCAAGCCACCAAGGTGCTCAGTTGTTTCTATCTTTTTGTCGGTGTCGGGTGGATGCGCCATCGGCACGATGAGCTGGTTTTCCAAACCCTGATGATTTCGTTTAGTGTGATAACACGCGACGAAAGCACGCACCGCCCTACGCGTCGCGGTCTCGCCGAAGAGAATCAGTTTGTGAAGGCATTCAGATTTCAGCGATCCGAAAAACCGCTCCAGATGTGCATTCAAGTTTGGGCTTCGCGGTGGCAAACGAACAGGCTTCACCGCTTCGCGTTTCAGGCAAGCACGGAACGACCTGCTAAACGTCGCATCGCGGTCCATAATCAAGTAACCCTTATCCTTGAGAAAGCCGTCCTCATGGTTGGTCAGTTCGAGGGCGATCGTTTTCATCCAAGCTTCGTTCGGATTGGTGGTGCAGCCCGCAAAGTTGACGCGGCGTGTTTTCAGCTCCATGGCAAAGAGCAGATAGAACGTTGTCAGGCCGCCTTTGGTCCAGACTTCGACCGTGGTGAAGTCGATTGAAGCCATCACGTCCCAATGCGAGTCCAGGAAAGTCTCCCAAGATCCTGTGCGTTTACGGTCCGGTATTGGCTCAATGCCTTGCGATTTGAGGATATTGCCAATGGTGGAGTCGCAGATGTGGTAGCCGATGTTCGATAACGCACCGCTGATCCGATCGTAGCCCCAGGTCAGATTCTCTTTAGCGAACTTCACGGTCAAATCAACAATCACTTGGCGGGTTCTTGGCCGACCTGTTTTCTGCTCTTTGCTATCTGAGTAGTCCCACTTATTGGCCACCAATTGTCGATGCCAGCGCAGAATGGTGTCAGGCGTGAATAGGGTCCCAACCTGCTCGAGTTGTTTGCGGCCGAGTAGCTTGCCTTTGACTGCCAATCGACGTCGCTGGTCATCGGTCAGCAAGATTCGCTTCTTGCCGAACTTCTCTTTGAGAACGGCATTCTCGGTGCGAAGGTACTCAATGACTTCTTGTTGT
>JAPKCI010000391.1 GCA_028823035.1 Rubripirellula sp. | reverse complement strand
TCGACGAGGAACTCGACGAGGAACTCGACGAGGAACTCGACGAGGAACTCGCAGATCGTACCGATTTCTCAGTGGCATTGCTCAAACCGCTTTCGCCCGAGCAATTGGTTTGGTCGATGATGCAGGCGACAGGCGTTGTGGACCAAAAGCTTCAGCAGTTGGTCGGCAAGCAAACGAAAAGCAAGGATCAAGCGTTGGCGACCGATCCCATTTGGCAAGAGAAATCTTTGAACGATAGCTTGCGAGGCAATACGGAAGCCTTCGTTAAGGTCTTCGGGTTTGAGGGAGTGCAGCACGCTCGCTTTGATGCATCCGCGGGGCAAGCGTTGTTTCTCCGCAATGGCGCGTTACTGCAAAGTTGGGTCGCGCTGAAGAATGGGCTTTCGGATCGCTTAGTTGCGCTCGAAAACGATGAAGTTGCTGAAGAATTCTACCTGTCAGTCTTTTCACGGATGCCGTCCGGGGAAGAAGCGAATTTGATTGTGGACCTGCTTGGTGACGGCGACACCCGCAAAGCGACTATTCAGCAATTGGTATGGGCGGGGCTCGTTTCCACCGAGTTTCGTTTCAATAACTAACAGTGTAAGTTTCGACGGAGAGCATCGATGCGACGAGATCAAGACTGCAACGGCGTTGACCACATGATTGCCCGTCGGGACTTTCTCGTTGGTACGGCTGCCGGTGCGATTGGCATGACTGCCGGTGCGATTGGCATGGGGACATTGACGAGCCCTTTGAATGCGGCGACCTTGGAGAAGCAACAGAAGCGGGTTTTGCAAATCTATCTACAGGGTGGCGTTAGTCAGCTCGAATCATGGGATCCAAAACCGGGTACTCAGTTTGGTGGGCCCTTTCAAGCGATCCCGACCTCGGTTCCCGGCATGCATATTTCCGAGTTGCTACCGCACACCGCCCAGCGGATGCATCTGCTTTCGATTGTTCGAAGTATTAACACAAAGATCAGCGATCACCGCCAGGGGATGCTGTACATGGAAAAAGGACGTCGCGCGGGGGAGTTCCCGTATTTGGGTTCCGTTGCGTCCAAGTACCTCGCTTCCGCAGAAAGCAACTTGCCGGGCTACATTCACATTACCAAGCGAGGCCTGACCGATTCGACGGCCGCGTTTTTGGGCGCAAGCCACGCGGAACTAGCACTCGAAGGCACCGATCCACCTGAAAACCTTGCGGTTCCCGATTCGATTGACCAGTCAGCAGACGAGGCTCGTGAACAGCTGCGGATTCAATTCAATCGTCGTTTCAATCAGCAACGCTCGCGCGCTTTGACCGACGTTTATAACAGCTCGTACGAGCAAGCAGCCAAATTGATGAAGCGTAAAGAAATGTTTGAGCGAAACGTTGCCGAAAAAGATCTCGATCGTTACGGCCGGCACGATTTCGGACGTCATTGTCTACTGGCACGCACGTTGCTTGAAAATGACGCAACCTGTGTCAAGGTGACGCATCATGGTTACGACACGCACGCTGAGAATTTTAACTTCCACTTGGAGCAGCTCGGCGAATTCGACCAACCCTTTTCCATGCTTCTAGATGACTTACACGAGCGAGGAATGCTTGAAAGCACGTTAGTGATTGTCTATTCAGAGATGGGCCGCACCCCCCAAATCAACACGAAATATGGCCGCGACCATTGGGGCACTGCCTGGTCGATCGCGCTGGGTGGCTGCGGCATTCAGCCCGAGGCAATTATCGGCAAGACGAATCAGGACGACACGAAAGTTACTGAACGAGAGGTGGATGCCGGACATCTGTTCCATACGTATCTCAGTGCCGTTGGGCTTGATTCGACCGCTGACCACGATGTTTTTGGGCGGTCCATTCCGATTGGCGATCCAGCCGCCGAGCCAATCAAGGAGTTGTTGTCATGAATGTGAAAGCAGCCATCGACCCAGTTGAGACTCATCAAGTCGCCGAATTTAAACATGAGAATCCACTCACGACTTTGCGTGTCGACCCAACTTCTCGCTATGTCGCTGCCGGTGCTCAGGATCTCGACGTCCAGTTATGGAGCCTGAAAGATGGAAAACACCAGACGCTCAAGGGCCACAAAAGTTGGGTTCGATCGATCGATTTCTCCGCGGACGGGAATCAACTCTATACAGCTTGCTGGGGAGGGGGCGTCAAAATATGGGACCTCAAGCAAGACATCCCACAAGTCGTCCGAAGCATTCAGGCGCATCAAGGTGCGACTCGGTGGGTGCGAGTCAGCCCTGACGGCAAACGTCTCGCAACATGTGGAAATGATCTTCTTGTCAAAATCTGGAAGATCGATAATGGAAAACTGGAACAGCAGTTCGAGGGACACCAGCGACATGTCTACGGTGTTGACTTTCATCCCGATGGCGAGCACGTCGTATCCCAGGATTTGATGGGCGTCATCTTTGTCTGGAATCTTAAAACCAAGCAGAAGGAGCGGACGATCGATGCCGCAATGATGACGGGCTACGACAAGAAGTTTGCGGCCGATATGGGAGGAGCCAGAGACATGCAGTTTAACGTCGGCGGAAGTTTCTGGGCCAGCGCGGGGATCACGAAAGTGGTGAACTCATTCGCCGGGATCCAAGATCCGATCATCGTCGTCTTTGATTGGAAAACCGGCGAGGTGACTCGGCAATTAAGGGCTGATGAAAAATTCAAAGGGATCGCCTGGGGAATACGATTTCATCCTCAAGGATTCACGATTGGTGCCGGAGCCGATAAGTCGGGGAAAGGTGAACTGTGGTTTTACAGTTCCGACAAGGAAGAAGCTTTCCATACTTTCAAAATGAAAACCGCTGCTCGCGCGTTGGATCTTGTCGGTGATGACCGCCTGGCTGTTGCGCACGCGGATGGCAATGTCCGCCTGTATCAGATGGCTGCGCAGACGACCGAAGCGAAAACCGAATCCGAGTGAACCGACCTCGGTCAATGATTCGCATTCCTTTTCGCAGTTCCGACTTTAGGCGTCTTTACCGGCATCTCGTGTGGTTCGGCAAATCCGAGACGATCATTGGTGCTGGCCGGAATGTATCGCTGTGCCGGTCGGCTTACGCAGGTTCGGCGTGTGCCTTCGTTCCGGTGAGAATGATTGCGGGGACATGGAGGATGTCGACACGCATCTGATCTCGGCTGAGATGTGTGGTTCAGAAATGCCTGAAAGTTGAATTCATGCAGTGTTCAGTGCTCGGCTGACTTTTTTGACCTCACGCGACGGAGATCGACATGTTCGATTGTCCGCTGCACAGCCAGACGTCTCCCACGACGACTTCGCTCAGTGTGATCGTGTTCTTGCCGCGAACGACGAAGTAGCGTGACGTACCGCGAACTCCGCTTCATCAGCACAGCGAAACCAACCCTGTTACCCAACTCGTACTCTCATAAGGCTGGGAGCAAAATCAAGGTCATTCCAATGTTTGCTGCGCGGTGGCGCGGTTTCTTCTGCCTCTTCAACGCTTGGCAGCGGACCTGATTTGATCTCGGTCCAAAATCGGGCCTCCGCTGCCAGTGAACTATTCCAATTTGTCCGTCAAAATGTTCGTTCGATTTTCTTGACTCTGCTGGCTTGAAATCCCGTCAGAGAAGAAACGACGTGATCTCTGAAAACTGAGGGATTTACTCGCGGGGGGTGTCGATGAATTTCCCATTGTTGTCGAGGTAACCCCAACGATTTTCTTTCTTGAAATACTCACGGCCGGTATCGTGCTTCATGTGGCGGATAGGCATCCCTCGATCATAGTGCCAAGTCTCGCGAAGAATATCGCGGACGCCGCCTTTAGGTTCTGGAAGAAATCGAATATGTTCCGCAACGGAATCAGACTCATCGAAAATCTCGCGACTCACTAAGTGGCCATCGGGCTTGTAGTACTCGCGAGTGGCGATTCGACCGTTGTTGTAATGGATGCGTCGAGTCGCTTTGCCCGTGGCGTTGAGGTCATGGCGGCGAGTGAGAATGCCATTTTCATACCATTCAAGACGGATCACCCCATCATGGAGGTGAATGGTTTCGAGAACGCCATCGCGTTCTCGGGTGCTTGTCCAGGCGAAATCGGACGGAGTGCTGCTGAGTATGGCGAGTTTGCCGGCCGGAAGCTTGATCGGTAGCGAAGGTTCACTTTCAAGACCCGAGTGCTCGACGGCAACAGCACGCCAGACGCCGGATTGCTTGAGGGTGAACGAGTCACCGGGGACGATAGGTTTTTGGGTGATGCGTTCTTCACCTAATAAAAGATGGTAACCAAAAGTTTCGCGGTGATTCTCTCCTGGAATAAGTTCAATGGAATCGCTCGTGAGGCGGAGATGAGGACGATCGGGTCGACGGACGACGACGAGGTGCATGTCTGTCATCCGCTGCCGCATAAGGGGAGAAGCGAGGTCGTTAACGGCCTTGGTGAGCCCGGTGTGCGGTTCTTCAAGAGAGTGGAATTGCTTATCGG
>JAPKCI010000108.1 GCA_028823035.1 Rubripirellula sp. | reverse complement strand
GGCTGTTGACCAGGCTGTTGACCAGGCTCTTGCCCTGGCTGTTGACCAGCTTGTTGTTCCGATAGCTGGCCGTCCTGCGACGATTGGCTTTGTTGTGATTGGCTTTGTTGTGATTGGGCCATGGCGCGATCAAGTTCATCCAGAGTTCTGGCCATTTGTTGCCCCTGTTGTTGTTCTGGGCTTGCTTCACCTTGCTGGTTGGAAGCACTCTCTTGGTCAGCCTGCTGGCTCGTTTGTTCGCCACTCTCGCCAGCATTTTGTGGTGGTGAATTGGCCAGTAATTCTGCGAGTTCCTGGGCGGCTTGACTGATTTGTTCGGACGCATTTGCCACATCGCGGTTGGCTTGTGGGCTTTTCTCCGGCGTGGCAGCGGCCTCCTCTAACGTATTTGAGGCATTTTCAGAAGCCTGCGAGGCTGTTTGCTCGATGGCGTCTGCGGTTGCCGTAAGTTGCTCGGAAATTTCATCTTGGCCAAGCCGTTCCTCGTGGCGGGCTGCCCTACGTAGTTGCTCTGTTGCGTTGTCTATCTGTTGTTGAATCTGATCCTGACGCCGTGCCAACTGTTCAGCAGTCGCTTCAGGCACTCGGAGTTGGTCTTCGATACCTAGACCGTTGCTAAGCTCGCGGAGGGCTTCTTGAATCTGGTCCAATTCACCTTGGGTCTGTTCGGTCATCCTTGCTGCCAATTCTGCTGCTGGGTTTGGTTTGTCCAGAGAAGGCAGTGCTTGATTCCGTGTGTTTTGTTCACGCTGTCCTGCTGATTTCTCGCGTTCGTCGGCGAATGCTTGCGTTTCGTTAGCCGCTTTCTCAGCTTTGTTAGCATTGTCGATTAGCGTTTGCGTTTCTTGGATGTCCCGCTTGAGGTTGTCCGTGTTACCTTGTTCGCGGCTCAGTTGTGATTCGATCTGTCGTTTGCGATTTTCGGCGTTTCGCTTTTGGTTTCTGGCGTCCGTGGCTCGTCGAGCAGCTTCGCGTTTGGCAGCCGACCATTGCTGTCTTTCACTCGTCGCGTTGCGTATTTGTTGGGCGCGTGCGTCTCTGGCAGCGGCTTCGAGTTGCTGTTCGGTCCGCTTTCGACTGGCATCATCTCGGTGGATGTTTTCTTGCGTTGCCTTGTCCGTTGGTTCTTTCGCACTGGCCAAGGCTTGTTTGGCTTCCTCGATTGCCTCTGACATTGCCTGAGCAGTTTGCTGCATATCACTCAGCAAGCTCTGTTTGCCAGCCAGTTGTGATGCCTGTTTCGCGGCGTCACGTAAACTTTCGCGAGCTTGTTTCAGATCCTCCTGAGCTTCAGGCACGTTGCCCTGTCCTTTGGAAACGGCTGACTCGGCTTTCTGGACGAGTGCCTGTTCAAGTGTGGTGGTGCGAGCTGCCAGATTCGAAAGTTGCTCAGTGGCGCGGCGTTTCTGTTCATCGATGGAGGGGTCGGCATTTTCCAGGTCCCGGTTCAGATTTCGTTCTTCCTGAGCAGCGTTTTCCAGTTCCTGTTGGGCAGATTCGGCGGCTCTCTGTGCGATTTCAGAGAGTTCCTGCTGCATGGGTTCGTTTTGTTTCAGTTCCTGTTCGAGTTGTTCCATCAGTTCTTGAGGCGTACTTTCTGCTGACTGTGCCATTTCTTCTGCTTCGTTAAACCGTTGGTCAAGCTCGTTTTGCATCGCTAACGCTGCTTCGGCTTGCCGAAGTTGTTCGCGGGACTCGCTCACATCTTCACCGTTTTCAGCGGCTTCGAAATGTGCAGCGGTCTGCTCAAGGGCATCTGCCAATTGTTCCAGTGCTTGCGCCGTCTGGTCCAGGGCCTCCTGACGCTTCTGGTCATTGGGTGCCATTTTTGCTTCGTTCATGGACTCTTCGGCGCGATCGGCTGAATCCTGAATTTGGGCCGTGGCAGCATCCGCATCCCGGGCGAGTTCCCGTTGTTCTTGATCGGTAATCTCGGCGGTGTTTGCAAAGTTGACAAGCGCTTCAAGGGTTTCCTGAGTCGCTGCCTCGGCTTCTTGTTGTTTTTTAGCCAGATCCTCGGTCGTTTCGTTGGTTGAATCAGGGCGTGCCTCGGTGCGTTGTTCTGCCTCTTTTACTTTTTCCGCTGCTTCGCGTGCCTGCTCAGGCAGGGTCAGAACGTATTGCCGGATTGTATCGCGGGCTTGCTCGACACCAGGTAGAAGAGCCGCCATGGCTGACGCAAATACACGTTCCATTTCAGACAAGGCCCGGTCGGCGGCCACCATCGGATCATCGCTCCAGCGGCGCGAGATGATTCTGGTTCGTGCCAAGTTGAACTGTTTGCCGAAACGGACGCGATCCAAAATGCGTGTTTCCGGTTCCGGTTTCAGTCTTGCATTGATCATGGTGTGAACTGGCCATTCCATGCCAACACCGATCCGTTGAATCTGAAGCGCGTGACCCAATTTGGATGTCGCGTTACTTTCTAAATTTCTTTCCGCCAGCATCAACGCACGCAGTTCATCGAGGTACATCAATGCCAAGTGGTACGCTTCAAGTGTCTGAAAGGCGTAGCTCAGCTTTTGATGCACAATGACTGGAGATTCTTCGCGATACGGTTGGAAACCGTTTTCGGTCACGTTTTCGATTGCCCGGTGCATCAGATTTAAGTCGGCAGCGAACTGTGGATCAAGGTTCAGGCGACTTCGATGCAAAGACTCATCGTGCGACAGTCGGTTCAGCAAAGTTTCGCGGGCCAGGCTGAACCGCAGATTCGCCAACGCCAGGTCGCGAGCTGCTTTTGACGCGTTGGCTGAATCACTGTCTGCCTCTGTCTGATCCTTTCTCGCAGTAACAGCAGCAGAACCACTCTTGAGCATTTGACGTACATTGTCGCCCGAACTGCCTAGCTGGATCTGGAGTTCACGGAGTATGTCAGACATCGTCGCGTTCAGGCGACCGTCGAACATGCTGGACCGATGTTGATTTCGCAACTCGGTTGCGAATTGTTCGATCAGAGCGCGGTGTGCTTCTCCACTCGGAGGCTCTTTGATCGATGTCTGCAGGCGGGATGCCCATGAATCGATCCACCGGGTCCAGTTTTCCAAGTGTCGTTTCGTTGATTCCGGCAAGGCTTCCTCATGTTTCTGAATCAAGCCTTCGATGGCTTCCAGACGGCCCTGTGCAACTTTGACATGGCGGGGCAATCGTTCATCAGGAATCGTGGTCTCGCTGTTTGTCAGGGGGGTGAGGCTGCGCTGCAGCGACATTGCATCGTCGACAATACCCACGGTCAAAGCGTGGCCAAAGATCGCCTGTGAGTAGCGTTTGATCCGCGTAGCGTCTTGCACCAGTTGCTTCGATTGGCTGATTTGTTCGCTGTGTGCTTGTTCACGATTCTCCTTCCATGCCTCGCTTTCCTGTTCGCTGATCCAAACAGACTTCGTGAACCAATCCTGAATCGCGCTGTCCAGTTTGGTCAATCCGCGACCGACCAGTTCCCATTCGGCAGAATCAACCGACTTGCCAGACAATTGGATTTGTTGCTGGATCTGTTGCGTCAGCATTTCGCGTTCCACGTGAAGTTCCGCAGCGGTGTCCCGAGCGGCGAGCAATGATTTCGGCGGTGGCTGCTTTTCGAACTTACTGACTTTATCCATCAGATCGATGGCGTGTTGAGACCAGTCGGCGACTGCCTGCGTCAAGGAGTGCAGCGGGATCAGGTGCTGATGACGATTGCGGTCGAAACCCGGCTCTGCAACCAGGATATCGATATAACCCGATTCGCCTGACTGTCCCTTTCGGTCGATTGCCACAACGCGGGTTTGAATGATGTCCCCACCCTCGAGTTGTAATGAGTTCAGTTTGTCGTCATCTTCACGACGCATCAGGTCCCAGTCCCATCGCAGATCCAATTCGCGATCTGGAACATCGACCGTCAAAGGGTTACGGATGAGTGTTTGACCATTGATCTTGTATTCCAGAATCACGTCTTCCATCGGCAGGTCATCATTGACAAGTACCCGCATCGATAGCACATCGATGGGAGACACAATCATCGTCTTGGATAGGGTCGGTCCCCAGCTGATCGATGGGGGGACATCAAGGACGGGGCTGACTGAGTACTGGGGGCTGAATGGATGGTTCAAGCCAGATCGGCGGCTGGTCGCATCAACCTGGTAGTTGGCTGGCGTACTGATCGGGATGCTGGTGACGAATTCGCGATCGCTTCCCTCAACGGGCGTCAGACTGAACGAAACGCCACGGTTACCGAAACTCATTTTCGCATCTTCCACCGGTTCATCAAAGCGAAGGGTGAGTGTGACTCGTGAGCCCGACAAAGCTTTCAGATCGCCGTGTTCGGCGACTTCGACGCGGTCAGGTAACTTGGCGTACGTTGGAAACTGATAACGCTTTTCAAAGGATTCCACCTTGGGTCGCGGCAGTGGATTTAATTGATGCCACAGAGTGATCGCGTCCCCCGCTACGATGCGGTAGCGGACGGGGGCGGTTCCCACCGAGAGATTGGCTGCGTAGGTATTCTGATGATCCAGCGTGCCAGTCTGGGTGGGCGTGGGCGATTTTACCCTGGGCGTCATGATTGATTCGCCTTTGATGCCGTCCGCTGTCATCCACTGCATCCAGACTTCATCTACCGCTTTGCCACCAATCAGGACCGTTACACCGACCGCATCCCCTTCAGCGACGAAACCGGTAGGTGGCGAGGGTTTCAGAATATCGATCTCGGTCGATGATGCCCGTTCGATTGCGACCAGCGGCAACATGGCTCGAGCGATCCGCCGGGCAAACTGGAGTTGCGGAATCATCAACAAGGTGACACAGGCCACAGCGACCAGCACCGAGGCAAACAACCATCGCTTGACAAGACTTACCGGCAGTAATTTCCCGAAATCGAGAGCAGCTGACTGACTGCCAACCTGACGCTGCAGTTGACTGCGAAAACTTGCGGAACCGTTGGCTTCATTCGGGTCCGCGAGTTCGACCGCTGACAACAGGTCTTCACGCAAGAGTGGATCTGCAGACTCCAGTTGGCGGGCGAGAATGCGAGGGTCGCGATTTCCTAATGGTCGGATTCCAAGCCACCACGCCGCACCCAATGCGATCGCATAGCCGATCAGACTGAGCGTCCAACGGATTCCATCCGTGATTAGCAACAGGTAGTCGCAGGCTGCCACCGTCAGCATGGCGAGAACCAGAAAGACCAGCCCTGCCGCTATGCCGCGAAGCAGCAGTAGCAGTCGGCGACGATGGGCGAAGGTGCCCAACGCCACTGAGGTTTGTGGGTCGAGTTTCAGGCCGCGTGAAAAATCAGTACCAAGAGACATTGCTTACACCAATCCTGCCCGTTTGCGCAACCACCATTCTGCTGAGAGCAGCATCACGATTGCCCAGAACCAATAAAAGGACTGCCAAACCAGAATATCCGATTCGATAATCGAACCACTGGAAAGTGGTTTTAACGTTTCAAGTATGTCGTCTCCGGACGACTCATGGAAATACTTTCCGCCGCCCGATTCGGCGATTTGCTGCAAAGTACCTGTGCTCAGGCTGACACGATCAAGTTCGACCAGATCGGGCGTCCCCACCCAAATCGGCGTAGTTGCTTGCAATGCATTGGAGTCGAAACCACTGGCGCGAACACGAATCTCATATTTGCCAGGTTCCAACGGCGGCGTTTGCCCTCGGTATGTCCCTCGTGCCGGGTCATCCACTGTGAGCGGGACGGTTGCGATGATCTGGTCATCGGCGATCAGCAACGCATCGACGGTGGCATCACCAACGGGTTTGCCGCCTGTGTCTTGCAGACGAACACGGATTGTCGAGGCTTCTCCCTCGTCGTACTCGATTTTGTCAGTCCCCAATGCAACGAAGTCATCGCTTGCTGAGTAAGGGGGCTGCATGACCACATTGAGTAACTGATTCCAGAAACGGGCATGAAACCGGTCGGCTACTTTGTACCGCCATCGCCAGGTTTGGGCGCTCGCCAAATAGAAGATGCGACCCGCTCCGAAAATCCGTGTCACGAGCCACGGCGATACAACGCCATCGTCGCTAACGACGTTAGCCCAGACTTCCGTTCCTTCCTGCGCTCGCAGTTGGCTAACAAAGGGTGGGGGTGGAAGGTTTTCCCAAAATTCGGCGAGTTCATTCTTTTCGCCCCACAGATTTAGAACGGGGTGGTCCATTCCTATTCGGCTGGGGCGAATTGCCTGAACGCTGATTTTGGGTTGATCGAGGTATTCGACAGGAATGAGTTCTGGCAGAGTATTTTTGGCAAGTTCCCGCAGTCGTTCGTAACGACCGTCGATCACAATCAGACCGCCCCCTCGTGTCACGAAATCGCTCAGTAAATTGGCGTCCACATCAGTGACCTGTTCGGGCGGTACTTCGCCAAGGATGATCGCATCGTACCTCGCCATCGCTTCCCGTGTGTTTGGAAACTGGCCGCTGTTCTCGCCCCGTATAAGTCTTGGTTGGTCGGTTCCTTCACCGTACAGAACGGTATCTACACTCCAGGCAGGATCGCGTTCAAAAAGATTACGCAGATAACGTGTTTCCCAGCGACTGGATCCGTCGAGAATCAACAATCGCCGGTCACGCGTTGAGGCAGCGACACGGAAGGGCACTGCATTGTTTTGGGTGTTTGCGTCACCTTCGGGAGGGTCGATGGCAGCTCGCAAGTCCATGACAATGGAACTGCGGTGCACGCCGCGTGGACTCTCGCCAGCGATCTCGGTAATCAGTTCCGCCACCTCCAGATCGAAGGGGATTTTTTGCTGGGGACCATCCGCAGTCGTGATCGTCTGTTGCCAGACAACCTTGCCGTTGGACTCGATTCTTAAAACTCTTTCGGCATTATCTTCGCCCAGGCTGCCAGAGCTCCGCACCACGATTTCACCGGCAAGTCGCCCGTCCGAAGAAACATTTTCCGGGCGGATGATATTCACAATTCCAATATCAGTGGGCTCGTCCTCCGATCCAATTCCGAACGCATGGACTGCCACTCCGGTTGCCTCTAGCCTTTCCGCTAAATCAAGCGGAGCTTTTCCGGCGTTGTCACGTCCATCGGACATCACGACCAAAGCGGCCCGATTGGCGATGAAACCTGCGTCTCTTTCGACTTCATCACTCGCCAGAGAAGCGATTGTCGCTAAGGTGGTTGCCATCCCAGATGACAAATCGGTGCGTTGGCCTATTGCTTCCAGATCAAACCCTGCTGGCGAGGGCTCTTCATCCCGACTGGACCAGACAAGCGACGGGTCGCCGGACGAAAACGCGATCACATCCACATCATGTGTTTCAACCAGTGAGTTCAGCCAGCCAGCTTTGGCATCGTCTCCGGACAGCATCTTCAAGGCTCGGTCGAGTCGCGACGGGCTTGAGTCGGATTCAAGCGTATCGGTCATCGCCATGCTTTCAGATGCATCGACGGCAAATACGACCCTGCCGAGTGTCCCGACCACTTGGCGGCGATGCCAGACAGGCCCCGCCAAAATTAGAATGGCAAGGGCAACCGCCAACGCCCTCAAACTGGGAAGCAGGTAATTGTAGGGCGCGGCAACGAAGCGACTTTCTCGGTAATAAATCCAGAACACGATCGCGGCAGCGACAACAGAAATCAGAACCACAAACGCAGGATGCAGGTCACCGGCGAAGCGTATGGATGCAATCATGCTGCCCCCACACGTGATGCGCGTTGTTGCAGCAGTAGTTCACCGATCATCAGGGCCAGTAAAGTGACGAGCAGCCAACGCCAGACTTCGCGACCGAACCGATGAGTGCGGTCGTCATCTACAAGTTCAGAGACATCGGTGTAAACATTGGCGTCTATCAGTTTGGCCGCCGTAGCCAGGCGTGAAGCGTCAACATCACGCAGTTTTGACTCGTCAGCTGGTACTTCGACGACTCGCAGAGTCGAAGTCACTACCGGTTCGCCTCCCTTGACGGGAGTCGTTTTTCGAAAGACATAGGTACCGCCGACAGTCGTTGACGGTACCAGCAACTCTGCTCCGGAATCATTGGATGCCTTGATCGGCTGTTCCGATGCGCCAGCATATTCAACGCTGTAGCTTACCGTTTTATCCGGGTCAGTTTCGATTGCAGATTCGGCATCAGCCACCAGTTCATTGATGGGGACTGTGAAACCATTTCCGACATCAATGGTTGTCTGCTTCCGCGAACCTGCGAGGTCAAGCACCAACTGTTGGATCATTGGCAAATAAACCAACCTCATCGGCAGTGATGTCCAGGCGGTATCACAGGGAATCGCAAATTGCAGGACACGTCCCCGTCCACGCCGTGCTGAAATTGCGATCGGATCCCCGTTGGCCATGGTTAGCAGGTTGGTAACGGTACCAACGCCATCGTTGGCGGTGGATGCCAACGATTCAGAAGCGGATGGTGTTGGCCGTAGGACTGACAACTCAGTGGTGTTCAACTCAGTGGTGTTTCCGGGAGTGAGTTTTCGGTATCCGTAGATCTCAACGTCACTGAATGGTTGTTGATCGTCGGAACCGAGCAGATTCCAGGGTGTGTACAGCGGGTTTGGGTTTCCAATTGGCAGCGGTGGCGCGTCGGTGTTTTCAGGGTCACCGACAAGCTCGCCAAGACGGGCCGGTAAATACCACGATGCTTCGTCAGCTTCCCAGCGGGCGTTGTAGGAATCTGTGTCGATGTTGTCTCCATCAAACACAATCAGGTTGCCACCGGAGCTGACGAACTGCGACAGGCGTTTCCGAGTTTCGTCCTGGATTCGATCAACATTCGCCAAAATCACAACGTCGGGTACTTTTTTTTCAAGCTCGGCAACGATTTCTTGAGGCCGAACGACGGAGGTGCGAACGGCATCTGGCTGATCTTGGCCACCAAAGGCAAACGGGCTCAGGGCAATCGCCAGAAAGTCTGTCTCGCCTTCCAACGGTTTGGAACTGGGCTTTCCGTCAACCAGCATGACGGTAACTTCGCGGATCACATCGACTGCAATCGAACGTCGATTGTCAGCGATCAGGGCATCGCTGTGTTCAATAGAAACCGTGATCTCGTGGACACCGACTTGATCGATGTTGCGGGTCAGGCGGGACGTAATGCTCGACCGGGGCGGAATGGTGACGGTGCGAGGTTCCAATGGCTGACCGTCGACTGACCAGACAAGTCGCAGGTCACGGATGGGAGTATCGCTGGAACTGCGGACTTGCACCGTAAAACGGGCATTGCGACCACCGACGACCGCAGGTGAGTCGACCGTGATTGCATCGACAGAAACGTTGGAAAGTTGCTCGGAATCGATGCCCATGTTCAGGAAGCTGATCACCGGACGAATCGGCATCTCGGCGAGTGTGTTGGTCAAACGCGACAGAGAATCCATCACGCCACTGTGGACCATCTGGCTTTGGAAATCAGAGGCGATGATGATTCTTCGCTGAGGATGCGAACTCTCGTTGGATGCTTCGATTGCCGCACGTAAAAGCTGATCGAGATCGACCGGTCCAAATTCCGTGTCCAGTTCGCGGACTTGGCGGATCGCCTCTTGAATCCCCATGGCCGCTGCTGGTGTTTCGACACCACTGGCACGCACCAGAATCACTTCGTCGCGTCGGGACAATCCATTGAGTATCCCAGTCAGTTCCTGCTGCAGTCGGCTCATCCGTGAGATACCCGATTCGGCCTCGTCGCGTGCAGACATGCTGCGACTGTCGTCGATGGCCAGGATCAACGATTGGGGTGCATCAGCTGGCAACGCCTGAAAACCCGTCAAAATAGGGCGGGCCAGGCAAAACGCCAGCAGCACCGGCAGCAGGCATCGCAACAACAGCAGCAGCAAGTGCAGCAGCTGGATTCGACGCCGGTTGATACGAACGACCGTGTCCAGCAAGTGCATAGCACCCCAGTCCAGGGTCCGAAAGCGACTGCGAAAAAGCAGGTGAATCGCCAGCGGAACCGTAAACGCCAATGCTCCAAACGCGAGAAGCCCATTGAGTAACGTCAACGGAGTCGCCTCCGTAACGCGAGATATTCGTGTAATGCATCAGCAAACGGGCGGTCGGTGGTCATTCGGATCAGGTCAACCCGATTCGTCCGACACGCATCGCGAAGACTCGCTTCATGCTCACTGAGTCGTTTTAAATAAGCTTCACGAAGTGAGCGTGCATCCACCGTGTGTTCGTTGTCCGTTCGTTCCAAATCCCGAAATTGAATGCGACCCGAAAACGGGAAATCGACTTCATCGGGATCCATGATCTGGAAAAACAGCACCTCATGC
The DNA here is from genome assembly GCA_028823035.1 of Rubripirellula sp. Taxonomy (GTDB): domain Bacteria; phylum Planctomycetota; class Planctomycetia; order Pirellulales; family Pirellulaceae; genus Rubripirellula. The sequence continues at coordinate 9,310 of JAPKCI010000108.1, read as the reverse complement.
TTGGATCTGCGGATGTGGGCGAGGGAACGCGAGATGGACTGGGTGTCGCCCATCGCATCCGAAATGATGATGACCAAACCACGTCGTCCGAGTTTGGGGGCGATCTTTTGAAAGACACCACCTAGGTCTGTTTCGCGTTTACTGCCGTCCAATGTCAACGCCGTCAGCAGGGCTCGCAAATGCGAGGGGCGGCTTCGGGGTGGCAACTGTTCCCTCGGTTTGTCGTCAAACGTAATCAACCCGACGGTGTCCTGTTGACCAAGCATCAAGAAGGCGAGGGAAGCCGCTAGTTGTTGAGCATAGTCATACTTGCTGCGTCCTTCTGCCCGGTCCCCGCAGTACCGCATCGATCCACTGCGATCGACAACCAGCGTGCACCGAACATTGGTTTCTTCCTCGTACTCGCGGATGTACAACCGGTCGCTTTTGGCAAAGACTTTCCAGTCGATGTTTCGCAATTCGTCCCCGCGGACGTAGGGGCGATGCTCTTTGAACTCGACACTGAATCCTTTGTGCGGCGAGCGGTGCCGACCCGAGCAAAATCCCTCGACCACCTGACGAGCAAGCATTTGCAGCTTTGCTACCCGTGAAAGGTCTTTGGGCGTGATGAGGTCCAGTATACGCATGCGATTAGGGGTTTTACAGAAAAACTGGACGCCATCAAACGGAGAGGCTGGGACGAAGAGGTTGGGACGGAATTTCCGTGTTGAGGGGGAATCTAGATTATATCCGCTCTGCCCCTCCATGAGTCCCCCTCGAGTAGCCTAAAACATCGTTCGTAGAGGAAAGATGTCCCGATTTTGGGGCCTGAAAGCCTTGGTGGCGGCAGCTCAGCAAGGGTTCGGCTGGATATGCTCGGTCAGTGCCAGTTTTGGGGGCTGCCTGACACTATTTGGTAGCCCGCGTGGGACCGCAAATGCAAGGATGTTTTTGTTGCCAGCGCATGTTGGTTAAGCATCAGCAGTCATCGCATGCATCGAATTCCTGGCTTGCATCTCAGAAACCATGATTTGGCGTCCCTGATCAAGATTTTGGCCACCTCTGTGGAGGTGCCGTCTGCTCAAAATCAACCGATTCGTCAGGCACCTCAAGGGATTGCGGCTGAATTGGAATCAACTGACTTATTTGATCGAAACAGTACTTGATGAACTGAATCGGCCAAACGGACCAGAGCTGTGGATGTCTCTAGTCTTGGATTTCGTGGGCGCGAAAATTTGCTTGGTGCTTTTCTGCTGCGTTGATTCCTGAGAAGATGAGCCTGTCATGGGTTCTCTATTCTTCGCTTTGAATTGTCTTGAGGCGGTGGTGCCCGAGCTTCGCTTCAGGAGTTGCTGCCGATGCAGTCCAATGATTGGGCATGGTTACCGACGCCGCGTGTCGAGATTCTTCCCACCACACAGGAAGCGTTACGGGACAAGTTTGTCTACAGCGATGAAATCGCTGATCTGATCTCTGCCGCGTTTTACGAACCCTGCAATCTGCTGCTTTGGGGACCAGGAGGGCACGGCAAGTCGGACATGGTGCTGACAGCGCTGAAGGCACTGGGACTCGAGAACGATGAGATCTTCATTCAGTCGTTTGGTGAAGGAATGAGTGAGGACCGGCTGTGGGGCGGTCCTGACATGGCGTCTCTTGATACCTGTCTTAAATATGACACTGATAGATCATTCCTGGCACCGCAGTACAAAGCAGTTGTCTTTGAAGAAATATTTGACGCGCCCGCCCAGTCGCTGTTACCGCTCAAGGATGTCCTGACCCGACGCGTTTTTATGAATGGTCCTGATCGTGTTCCGTTGGCTGCCAAAGTGGTGATTGCCTGCACGAACAAGGATCCCCGAGAATTTGGTGACGGCAATGATGCGGTGCAAGCCTTGATGGAGCGGTTTCTGTTGCAGAAAGAAGTTCGTTGGCCGAGCTATGAACAGAAAAATTATTTTGATCTGTTCACCAAGGTGAGACCCAATGCAACGCGGGGTGGCAGGGAGTTGCATCGCCTGCTGGCTGCTGTGATTGCAGGGCTGAATGAAAATAAGACGTTCGTGATGTCACCGCGGATGGCATTGCAGGCCCTGGACGTTATTTCAAATACCGCACGAATCAGAGGAGATAACCAAATCGTCAAAGACGCATTTCAGAGCATTAGGTTTGTTCAGGGAATGCAGTCGTACACCGCTGAGTTGACGCGGAAAATTGAGCGTCGTCTGCCCACCCAAGACAACTTCTCGATTCAATTGGGTGCCGGTGATTTCAGCAGTCAGGACGAGGGGCCATTGAGAGCACCCAGAACAGCGATTCCAGATCTGACCGCCAAAAGTTTGAAGTCGCGGTTCATTCATTGTGATGAAATCGTGCAGGTTCTGACGCATGGGTTTTTTCAGCCCTGCAATGTGCTGCTTTGGGGACCTGGCGGGCATGGAAAGTCAGAGATGGTGATGACTGCCTTGCGGAGTCTGGGGTACGATGAAAATGAAATATTTCTGCAGTCTTTTGGTGAGGGAATGAGTGAGGATCGCCTTTGGGGTGGGCCGAATATTGCCAAATTGGATGTCTGTCTCGAGTACGACACGCAGCGCTCGTTCCTGCCGTATGAAGTCGTTGTGCTGGAAGAAATTCTGGACGCTTCCTCGCAAGCGCTCTTGCCGTTAAAAGACGTGTTGACTCGCCGGACTTTCATGAACGGCAGCCAGCCCGTGCCTTTGAAGTCTCGAGTTATCATTGCCTGCACCAACAAGGACCCCCGGCAATTTGCCAAGGACAGTGATGCGGTCAAAGCACTTCTGGAGCGATTTCCTTTGCAATTGGAGGTCCGCTGGCCTTCCTATGAGCAGGCAGATTACGAAATGTTGTTCCGCATCGCAAATCCGAATGCGAGTTCCCATAAACGTAAATTGCACCGGATTTATGCTCACGTGGTCGCGAATCTGAATGATGACAGAGAGAGTGGATTTCAGGTCTCCCCCCGAATCGCCCTGGGTGGATTGCGATTGGCGGGTAACAGTGTGGGACGCCATGGAAGAAGGAAAATGATCGTTGAAGATATTTTGACCATCCGGAACGTGCAGGGCATGGAATCCTACAAGAGGGATGTCGAAGGTCTGATTCGATCGGCGCTGCTCGAAGGCGGTGTGGAAGTTTTGTTGAGTGATATTGATGAACGAACGGAACGTTTGCACGGGAAAATGCAGTCCATCAATGAAACGTTCGAAAAAGCGAGCCAGCTGGATGAAGACGCTCGACTGGAATTGAATGATCAGGCGATTTCCGAAATGCTGGAATTGATGAGCAGTATCGACGCACTCAAATACGAACTGGAATACTTGCAGGTTTCCGATCCCAAGTTGCAGCAGTGGCAGAGAATGTCAGAGGAACGTGTCGACGAACTGGCCAGCGAAATCGAAGCTGGGAGATAATGGCAATGGACCGCATTCGAGTCGATCGACGTTTTCGTGACTTCATACGGTTTCACACGCATGTGACCTATCCCGAAATGAGTGAACGCCGTGAACAGATCAATTCGCTCGAGGTTGTCAAGAAACTGGATTCCATCGGGATGCAGCACTTGCCGCTGCCGATCATCTGGGATGGTGTGCATCTGATTGATGAAGGGAAATTGGCGGGCAAAAACGAAATCGAACGACGCACCCGAGTGACCTATCGGATGCGGATGTGGAAGGTCACGCAGTTGCTTGATGACTATCTGCGACGTTCCACCCGAGACGCAGATTTGTACTACCGTCTGACGCTGCTGCTCGGTGAAATCGAATTTGAACGGATCCACGGGCGTACTGATATCGACCGTGCGATCGCCAATGTTGCTGTGATCGCGACTGCAAAACGGTCGCTCGCCGTTGGGATTCCTCCCGAAAAAATTGCCGAGCAGATCAACTGGGCACTTAATGAAGTGGGAGGGCTTGAGGCGGACGAGGTGGAATTGCTGGAGTGTCTGCCGGACGAGAGCAAGCTGAAGCCGACTGAGAAAATAGATCACACTCAGATGTCTGTTGATCGTGGCGTTACAGCCATTCAGCTAGTCGAGTCCATTGATACCCGAGGCAGAATCGCGTCCCTGTTCACCGAGTGTTTTGGAGGACGCAAGAAAACTGACGACGAAAAAGAAATGCACCCGTTGTCGGTCCGCCGGTTGAATGTTGCCTCAAGGTTGTTGGCTGAGCCTAGCATGGAAGCTTTGCTGCGAATTTCACGGGTCGCGAATGAATATGTCGCTTTCCAGCCACGCTTTGAAAAGAAAATGATTCCTGCGGCCGACGGTGATCAGACCCGTATGAGGATGATGACAGCCTATGACGAACTGCCTCGCATGGCACCCGCAGCATGGGCAATTAAAGTTGCCTCAGGAAAGTACTTTCGATATCGGTTGGCGACCAAAAGTTTCATGGTCCGTGAGAAAATTAAGCGGAGTGATAAAAAGCAACTTTTCTATGCCATGCTCGACCGCAGCAAGTCCATGCAGCAGGGAGAACGGATCTACAAGCTGCTGGCAATTTTGATGAATCGATTGCGGGCAGTCATGCGACGCGAGGCTGTGCTCGGTTACAGTTTCTTTGATTCGGATGTGCACGAAGAAGTCATGGTCAATGACATTGCCGAGGCCCAGGATGAAATACGCCGGCTTGAATACGACTTTTTCATAGGGGACGATACCGATATCAATTTGGCGTTACGAGAAGGGATACGGCGAATCCGAACCGTGGTCGACGATGTTGATGCAGAACGCCCGGAATTGATCATCGTGACGGACGGAGATCATGGCATCAATGTTAAACCAAGTGAACTCAAAGGTATCATGCTGCACGTCTTTATCGTGGAAGAACGCAATGAAGACCTGATTCAGTTGGCAAAGAAAACCGGCGGCGTTGCGCTGCAAGGGCTGTAGAGTTCGCAGACGTCGAGGACAGCCCGGCGACAGTTCATAGACAGTTCAGGGAAAGCCTGAACGGCAGCAAGTGATCCAACTGGCCCCCAACTTGAACGGTTCCCAGTTTTGGTTGTGAACTGTTCTCGGTTTTGAAGGGGTCTCAGTTTTGAAGGGGTCTCAGTTTTGAAGGGGTCTCAGTTTTGAATGGGTCGTCTGACTTTTTGCTTGCGGTATTTGTTGGGATTGTCCGCCTTGCCAGTGATTTCATAAAGGAATCGACTGGGAGTGGTTGGTCGTGCCTGGCCCCATTTGCGTCGGGTCAGCGCCAACGACATGGTGAGATTTTCTTGGGCTCGCGTGATTCCGACGTAACAAAGTCTGCGTTCCTCGGCGATGTCATCTTCTTCACCCGATTTGACACTGCGACTGTGGGGCAGAATCCCGTCTTCCATTCCAACCATGTACACAACGGGAAATTCCAGTCCCTTGGCTGCATGAAGTGTTAGCAGCCAGACGGCGTTCTGGGCTGCGAGTTTATCTTTTTCGTTCCCCATTTCGCGTCCAGTGAGAGCGATTTCCGAGAGGAAACCAGTCAGGTCGGGTTCTTTTGTGCTCTCGTTTTCCTCGTAAGCATTAACGGCGTTGGTGAGTTCTTCGAGTGATGCCTGACGGGCTTGGCGTTCTTCTGGCTTGTCGTAAAGACGCGTGATTTCTTCAAAATAAGATGTCCGTTCCAGTAACGTACGCATGGCATCCGTCAGTGATTCGTTCGCTGCTCGTTGCCGTACATCTGTTGCCATCGAAGCCAGTTCACTAATGCCACGCTGGGCGGCTGGCGTCAAATCACTGGTGGCCGCGCGGTCCTTCATCACATCCCAGAGGGGTACCCCTCGTTCGACAGCTCGTTGCACCAGAAGCTTGACTGTTTTGTTGCCCAGTCCGCGGGCCGGTGTGTTGATCACCCGCAATAAGGCGACTTCGTCGTTTGGCTGTTCGATCCATTTCACGTAGGCGAGAATGTCCTTGACTTCCCGGCGATCAAAAAACGACTGGCTTCCCAGCATGACGTAGGGGATTTTCGCTTTGCGAAGTTCGGTTTCAAACAGTCGCGGCTGTTCATTGGTTCTGAACAGAATGGCGATATCGCGAGGTTGAATGTGGTCCTGATGGATGCATTTAAAAATTTCCCTGACTACCGACTCCGATTCGGCAAGTTCGTCTTTGTGCTGTTCAATGCGTGGCCGCGACCCTTTGGGGCGACTGGCGATCAGAATCTTGTCGTGGCGTTCCGTGTTGAATGCGATCAGGCGATTCGCCATGACCAGAATTTCGCCGGTGCTGCGGTAGTTGTTTTCAAGGCAAACCACTTTGGCGTCAGGCCAATCGTCCTTGAAACTCAAGATGTGAGTCACGTCGGCGCCACGCCACGCATAGATGGATTGGTCATCATCGCCAACGACACACAGGTTCCGGTGACGCAGAGTCAGGTGACGAGTAATCCGGTATTGGCTGCCGTTGGTGTCCTGATACTCGTCGACAAGCACGTGGTCATACTTGGCAGCCTCCTCGTCACGGATGGCTGGATGCTCGTCAAACAGGGTCTCGGTGTGTAGCAACAGATCATCAAAGTCCATTGCACCGCGGACCTGCAACGCATCCTGATAACGCCGGTAACCTGCCGCAGCAAAATGTTCGCGATCAGTCGAAGCGAGATAGACAGCCTTGTCCGGTTTGATGGATTCGTTTTTCCATCCGCCGATGATGGATAGCATGTCACCAGGGCGTAAGGCTGTCCCCGGCAAACGCAGTTCACGCAGGATTTCCCTTGCCAATGATTCCTGATCACCACGATCGTATATCGAAAATTTGCTAGGGAATCCGAGGGCCTTGGCGTGTCGCCGCAGAATTTGAACACACTGCGAGTGAAACGTACTGATGACGGGTTGGGGCGACTTGGACTTTTTCTTTGCGACGCGCCGTGGACCACCGGGCCCGCGTTTGCTCCGCTGATTCGAGGCAATCAATTCACTGACCCGGCCCTGCATTTCGCCGGCAGCTTTGTTGGTGAACGTGACCGCCAGAATCCGGTCAGGCGCGATGCCATTGCGGATCAGGTTGGCGATGCGAAACGTCACGACTCGCGTTTTTCCAGTCCCTGCGCCGGCCAATACCAACATCGGACCACGCAAGGTGGCTACCGCTTCGGCTTGTGGCCCATTCAATCCATGATTTGCTGCGTTCAATCCGTTCTGTTTTGGTTAGCGGGGTGCGGCGATCATCTAATTTCGGAAGTGCTATCGGATATTGTCCCGGTCAATTACCGGGTTGGCTGTGCCAGTCGTTAGCAGGACAAGCACGCCTTGTTGTTGACGGTTGGTGTTGGCCACCACTCGGTCGTAAGGAATGCCGTAGCAGGCGTAGTTTCCACTGGCAGTATCCATCACGTAAACCACGGTCGATGCCGCAGGCCGATTACTTGCGCGAGGGAATTGGGCTCGCCCTGTCAGCATTATGTATTTTCCACCCTTGGCTCCCGTTCCCACGGCATCGTTCACGTTGGTGACGAAACGGGCCATGAATTTGCCGCCAAGTCTTGGGTAGATCACGTTGCATTGAAGTAGGCCAGAGTTGTGATCGAGGACAAAAAAGCCATCAGCTTCTTCGCTGACCGCTCCGGTTGCGATCGAATACCGTTCGTCAGAGACCGCCGCAGCGGCGTTGAGTAACGGCAGGCCTGTCAGTTGCTCGTTGCTGGGGGAATGGCTGCGCCCAGCAAAGTAGCCTGCTGCCCCGAGGGAGATCAGTGTCACGAACGCCAAAAATGGTGTGGTCAGTCGCTGCCAGTCGCAGCATCGGCTATTCATTTTGTTTTCGTGAACCGGTAGGGTTTGAGGGTCAATTGGATGAGACATCGTTGGCAACTCCATGCAAGGACGTGGGGAAATCAGGGCAAACTCGAGTCGTTTTGACCGTTTAGGGGACTGAAACGGTAGCCGATCCTGGCCTCCTTGGACCTTGTTCACCTACTGGGAATTGTACGCGGTTCGATTGATCTTTACGATTGCCTTCTCAAAAAGACACCGCACATCTTTTCCGGTCCTTCCTCAATCTTCCCTTTTTCCACCTCGAGGTCAAGAAAATAACATGGGTATCAACGCACCACTGAATCGAAAGCTCCGCATGGCTCTGGTTGGCGGAGGAACTGGCTCGTTTATCGGACGTGTGCACTCCGTCGGGGCCTGTCTGGACAATCGGGCGGTGGTCACGGCCGGAGCCCTGTCCAGTAACCCCGAACGAGCCAAGGCGTCCGCTCCCGATTATGGGATTAAGGACGAAAGAGCCTATGGCAGCTACGAGGCCATGCTTGACGCAGAGGGTAATTTGCCAGAGGACGAGAGAATTGACTTCGTCAGCGTGGCGACCCCGAATCATACGCATTTCGAGGTCGCGCGTGCGGCTGTTGAGGCGGGTTTTAACGTCGTCTGTGATAAACCGATGACCTTTGATCTAGCTCAGGCCGAGGCTTTGCTCGAAACGGTCGCAGGAAGTGATGTGGTGTTTGCCGTCACTCACAATTACACAGGGTACCCTCTGGTACGCCAGGCTAGACAGATGATTCTGGGAGGTGAATTGGGTGAAATTAATGCGATCCGTTCGCAGTACATCCAAGGTTGGTTGAGGACTTCGCTGGAGTCAGACGACCATAAACAGGCAGCTTGGCGTACCGACCCGACCAAGAGTGGTGCGGCGGGGGCTTTCGGTGATATCGCTACACACGCCTACAACCTCGGCAGATTCATGACCGGGGAACTGCCAGAATCGGTCAGTTGTAGCTTGAAAACATTCGTGGATGGCCGCCGTCTGGATGATTATGGGACTGCCGTGATTCGCTATGCCAACGGTGGCTTGGGAACCGTCACCGCATCGCAAATCAGCCATGGACGCGAAAACGATCTTGAGATCGAAATTGACGGGACCAAAGGTTCATTGCGATGGCGGCAGGAAAATCCCAATGAGTTGATTTTCAGGCAAAACGGAAAACCCCATCAAATTTACACACGTGATCCCAATGCACCGTTTACCAATGAAATGGGAGCTGGTGCCTGCCGTTTGCCAGCGGGGCATCCAGAGGCGTTTTTCGAAGCGTTTGCGAATGTCTATGCCGCAGCCTTTGATGACATGACCAAGCGAGCCGCCGGGGAAGATTTTGAGCGTCGTGATACGATTTACCCGAATATCTACGATGGCGTGGAAGGCATGTACTTCATTCAGCAGTGTGTCGCCAGCAGTCAGCAGGATGCCGCCTGGTTGCCTTTGAAGCACGAAGTGGCACGCCGTTAGATCGCACCAGCATGACACGCACACTTGGCAACCCCGCACTTGACAACGCCTCGCCACGACACTGCCTGGCCACGACACTGCCTGGCCACGACA
>JAPKCI010000107.1 GCA_028823035.1 Rubripirellula sp. | reverse complement strand
GCGATACTGCTCAGCTCCCTAGCGATACTGCTCAGCTCCCTAGCGATACTGCTCATGGCACGCATCGCATTTCTGGCGAATTTTCGCCACACCCAGACGGACAGCTTCGTAGTCGCCACGCTCCAGTGCTTTGTTTGCGGCACTCGCATCCTCTGTCATGTCCCGGCTTAACTTTGCATAGTCATCGTCATCGGCATCATCCATGCCTTCTTGAACCAGGATTGCACCGAGCAGGGCCAGCAGTTCACTGTTGCGTTTGACCAAGTCAGTTTCTTTTTTGATGGTCCCCTCATCGCGGGCTCCATCTTCGAGCGACTCGACCAGAGCCTCCGCGTACTCCATCAGGGGTGCACGGTCAGCGATCATGCTCCAGTCGGAATCTTCCTCGGCGTCACGACTGGCCAAACCGCTGCCAGCCACCAGGTCTTGCAGATCGCCTTTGCGCAATTTAGCTTCGTTGTAGACTTGGGTTGAGCCAGCTTTGCAATTGAACGCTGTGCGTGCGATCAAGTCACGAGCGGCTGCGGCCTGATCTTTCCAACGCACATCAGTTGGGTATTGTTTAATGACCGCGAACAATGAAGCGAGGACAGTCAGATCGAGTCTGGCCTCCAGATAGCCACCGCTGTTAAACGCACCTGGCGTGGTGACCACCGTGTCATAATGCAGCTTGATACGTTTCACTTCGTCTTCAAGTGAACTAGGGCTGATGAGATCTGACCAAAAGCCATCACCGGCAGCGGTGGCTTCAGCGGTGTCACCTTCGGCGGATGTTTCGGGGGCGGGTATTGCGCCTCGGAGTGCAGACAGCGAAGGGACTTCTCCGCGGAACGCATCTTCGATATTGGTGAAGAAAACGCCCTGCATTTCGTCAGGGTCGACCTTGGGAACGGGAGCCCGCCGATCGTCAGCCCATACATACGGGATGACCAAAACAACCGCGACCGAAGCAGCAGCTAGCAGGTGACGAGAGGCTATCATGAGCGTCAATTCCAACGGATTAGGTAATCGTTACACTTCCAATATACCTGACGATCCCGGCTGCGAACGAGGTTGATTCCGCACAACTCTCCATTTCTCTGGTGGTTCGCCAATTCCGCCAGCGTCGTTGGTAACAGCGTGCCGGGTTACGGGCTGCAAACGTCTAGAATACGCCGCATTTCTGCCACAGCCTCTCTCATTCCGACCATCAAGGCGCGGCTGACAATCGAGTGACCGATGTTCAGTTCGATCATATTGGGAATCGCAGCGACCGGTCGAACGTTGTTGTAATTCAATCCATGACCGGCGTGCAGTCGCATGCCCAACGAGGATGTGACTCGCCCGGCGTCGGAAAGTCTTGCAAGTTCACAAGTCAATGAGTCCCGTTTGGCGAGGGCATAGGGACCAGTATGCAGTTCAACGGCATCGGCCCCCAGTTTTGCTGCGGCCTCGACTTGATGCAAATCAGGATCAATGAACAGACCGACCAGAATATCGCGTTTTTTCAGTTTTCCGATCGCGGCAGCGATGCTCCCCTGATCAGCCGCAACATCGAGCCCTCCTTCGGTAGTCACTTCTTCGCGGCTCTCGGGCACCAGTAACGCCCAGGTCGGTTGGGCTTTGCAAGCGATTTCGACAATTTCGTCAACGCAACCAAATTCCAGATTTTTCTTGACCGTCACTGTCTGCATCAACAATTCGACATCACGATCCTGAATGTGTCGTCGATCCTCTCGTAGATGAAAGGTGATGCCGTCGGCTCCTCCCTGTTCAGCGAGGGCCGCAGCAATCACCGGATCCGGTTCAAAAGTACGCCGCGCCTGACGAACAGTTGCGACGTGATCGATATTGATACCCAGTTCTATCATGGAACAGACCCCGCCAGATCGCGTACAGACATTTCCCACGGACTCAGTCCATCCCGCGGTTGATTGACCGCGATGTAAACTCAGATGCCGCATCAAGTTTAAACGGAAGGGTCGATTTCTACGCGTTCACCGCGATCGTCTCGGCAGTCCATTTCAAGGTGCTCGGGATACAACGCCTCACTACCAAGAATCTGGACCGTCATTTTCCCAACGTCCTCCATTTCCATCACCTCACGCCGCTTCTTGTTGTTGAGGTGGGCTGCAACTTGGTCGTTCACCCTGACTGTGACGCGTACGATATGCTCGTTCTTGACCGCAAGTGCGAGTGTCCGAATCACTTCGATAGACATGCTCTCGGCCGTTTTGACCAGACCTCGGCCTTCGCAGCACGGACAATCGTTGTAAATGCTGCGTTTCAGGCTCGGCCGCACGCGTTGACGCGTCATCTCGATCAGACCAAACGGGCTAGTCCTGAGAATCTTAGTTCTCGCGCGATCATTTGCCATCGCATCACGCAGAGTACGCTCAACCTTGCGGCGGTGACTCTCTTTTCTCATATCGATAAAGTCGTTGACGATGACTCCACCAAGGTCTCTCAACCGCAGTTGCCGGGCAATCTCTTTTGCAGCAGCTACATTGAGGCGGAAAGCGTTCTCTTCAGCCGAATCATTGCCACGGAAATTGCCACTGTTGACATCGATCGCAACCAGCGCTTCAGTCGGATCAATCACAATCGACCCGCCGTCGCGCAGTTGCACCTGCCGCGTGTTAATTTTAACGATCTCCTGTTCCAGTTTGTACTTGTGGAACAAGGGAGCGCTTCCCTCGTAAAGCTTCAACCGGTCCACCACCCGAGGCATGACCATTTTCAGGAAGTCGCGGGCCTTTTCGTAGGACTCGGGTTCGTCGACCAGGATCTGGTCAATATCGTCGCTATAAATGTCACGAATGGTCCGGATGATTAGGTCACTTTCTTCGTAGAGGACCCCCGGTTCTTTAACCGTTTTGACTCTGCGAGCGATCGCTTTCCAGAGCCGAAGCAGGTAGTCGAGGTCACGCTGCAGTTCCTTTTCTTTTCGGCCAGCACCAGCGGTCCTGACGATGAAGCCCAGACCTTTGGGTGGATTCAGCGACAGCAGGCATCGTTTGAGTCGCTTTCGATCGTCTTCATCTTCAATCTTGCGACTGACGCCAACCCTTGCGAGGGACGGCATCAGTACGAGGTAACGTCCCGGGATCGAGATATAGGTACTGAGTGTTGGTCCTTTGGTACCGATGCCTTCTTTGATGACCTGCACCAAAACGTCGTCGCCACGGCGGAAGATCTCCTGAATGGGAGGCTTCACTCTGGGGCGGCCGCCCTTGTAAGCATGTTTACTACCTCTGCCGGATTCGCGTGCCCGTTTGGCGGCTGCCTCGGCCAATTCATCCGACTCACGCATGATCTCGACCGGGTCGTAACCGCCCTGCCGAAAGTACTGCGGCTCGACGTCACTGATATGCAGGAAACCATTGCGACCGACACCAAAATCAACGAAGGCAGCCTGTATGCTGGGCTCCAGATTGACAATTTTGCCACGGTAAATGTTGCCGGCAAATGCCTCAACACTCTTCCGTTCCATGTACAACTCATCCAGCCGATTGTTTTCAAGGACGGCAATCCGGCATTCTTCCGGTTGCAACACGTTGATTAGCATTTCTTTCTTCATCGACAAGCACCTCTGGGGTGTAAGGCCGGCTTAATGCGGAACCAATGGATCCCGGCATGGACGCCGACGGTGGTAATGTTTTGTTTCGCGTCATCGCAAATTCCGGCAGCACAATCATGCCCCGGCCTCGCCACAACTGTCTTGTTCGTTCAACGCGGTTTCGCTGGTGGGTGCAACCGCTACAAAATCTGGATCACTTCCGTCTAATTCCTGCTGCAAGTCAACACAAGTGCGTCGAATCAGCGTTCCCCGCTCAATCCAGTCTCCGAACCCAAGCAGGTCCAAGACATCGCCGGGGCGGAGAGATGCCGCATCACTTGCAGCCAATCGCAACTGAATCACACCCTCGGCAACGCCCAACTGGGTGATCTGTTCAGCCACATTGACCGTCAATTTCTTTTTCTTGCGTTCCACTGATACGCTGTCCTGCTGCATCAAGCCATCAATCGCTTCCTGAACAGCTGCAGCATCAGTACCATCAACGAGCGATATTGTGTAGTTGCTCGCCAGCAACTGTGCTTTGCCTGCGCCTTCAGGAACCCGTCTGACACTCTTGATGATTAGGCCTGGTTGCTGATCGGCCTCGAGCCGAAGCAGCAGGTCCTGCGGGGTCATTTCCTCTGCAAGCTCGATTTCAACAACTTCATCCAGACTCTCAACGCCCAACGCCAACGCCGAGGGAAAAGCAACTCTTGGCTTGGGATGAAACCCTTCGGTCATGGAAAGTTTCAGCTGCGCGCGTCGCAGCAAGCGTTCCCAAAGTCTTGCCAAATCACGGTGACTTATCCAACGCAACAAATCGGTCTTCCCAAACCGAATCCGAAAGCGGATCCGCAGCAACGGCGCATCAGCCAATTCAGGTGTGGAATCGGAGTCCGGTTCAAGCTCGGCAGGCGTTGTTTCAGTCACAATAGTCATGAAGGGAAAGTTTGAAGTTCTTTGTTCGGTCTCACGTTACGATCAGTTCAGGCACCAAGACGCCGAGTCGGTCCAACAGGTACATGTCGACTTCGCGAGCAGATTCCAATTTCATCACCCGCTCAGCGATCTGGTGACATTCGTCGATCGAAACGCTGCGAATCGCTTTCTTTATCCGCGACAGTGCAAGCGGGGGAACACTCAGGTTGCGAACTCCGAGTCCGACCAACAGCAGCGCACGACCGGGGATACTGCTCATTTCACCGCAAACTGCCAAGGGTCGCCCCGAACCATCGGCAACCTCGACACAACGTTGGATCAATCGCAACACCGCTGGGTCGCTGGATTGGTACAAATCCGCCACATATTCGTTACTGCGGTCAACTGCCAGCGTATATTGCGCCAAGTCATTGGTACCAATGCTGAGGAAATCGACTTCCCCGACGAATTGCTCCAGCATGACAACGGCGGCGGGTACCTCGACCATCATGCCTACGGGAATATCAGCTCGGTACGGGATGCCTTCGTCCTTGAGGTCCTCGCCCACTACCTTCAGCAACATTTTTGCCTGCCGCAATTCAGCAATTTTGGTGATCAGCGGAAACATGACGCGTATGTCACCGTGTACGGCAGTTCGCAGGATCGCCCTTAACTGCAGGCGAAAGAGATCAAGATTCCGCAATGAAAGTCGGATACTGCGCAAGCCAAGAAACGGGTTGTGTTCCTGTTCAGCCAGTGGACGGTGCCCCATTTTGTCCGCGCCCAGGTCGAGCGTTCTGATCACAACCGGTCGCCCATTCATTTCGCGGACAACTTGAGTGTAGGCCTCGTAATGATCTTCCTCGCTCGGCTCAACAGAACTGGAAAGGTACAGGAACTCGGTACGGTAAAGCCCGATTCCATCAGCCCCCCGTTCAAGGCACGAGCCTGTTTCGTGTGGAAATTCGATATTGGCGCTCAGGCGGATCCTCGTCCCATCAGCTGTTTCAGCGGGCAGATCTCTGAGTTCCGCTAGTCGCGCGCTAAGTGTCTGGCTCTTTTTAATTCGCTGCTGATAGCTTTCCAGTGTCTCATCATCTGGATCCAGAATGATTCGGCCCCGGTCGCCATCGACGATCACACGCGTTCCGTTTGTCACCGCATCGAGAAAGGTCCCGATTCCAACCACGGCCGGCAGTTCCAAGCCTTTGGCTACGATGGCGGTGTGACCGCCTGAACCGCCCACTTCGGTGCAAAATCCCTGCACATAGCGACGGTCCAGATTCGCCGTTTCGCTGGGAGTCAGGTTGTGCGACAGGATGACCACTGACTCAGTGAGATCCGACAGAGGCTGATCGTCAAAGGCCCCCAACTGCAGCAGCAGTTGCTTTTCGATGTCGAGTACATCTTCGGCCCGATCCGCCAACATCGGATTTTCAAGTCTGCGCAGAGCATTGGCGTAATTGTGGAGCACGCGGTTGACCGCATAGTCCGCCGAGTGATACTCGCGTTTGATTCTCCGCCGCAATTCGCCGTGTAACCGCGGATCATGCAGCATTTGCAGTTGTGCAGCGAAGATATCGCCCGTGTCCTCACCTGCAACGGCACTGGTTTCCAGACGATTGGATTCAATCTGCTCCGCAACTGCCGCGACTGCTTTGAGTAATCGCGCGTATTCATCCTCCGCGCTTTCCGCGGCGATCAGTGTTCGGGAAATACGATACCCCTCAGCATCCAGCACTAATGCTGGGCCAATGGCGACTCCCGGCGAAACAGGAATACCTTGTAGTTCGACCATCGTCCTGCGACGGAACGAATCTCACGAAAATTCCCCTCAGTTTGTGCGAACCGTTGCTGCCGGTTCAGTTATCACATCGGGTGAATCGTCGATCGCCGTAGCGATCGTGATTTCGTGTAGCGATCCGTCATTGTTGTTATGTGTGGTTTATTGTGGTGTCGCGAGTCCGCTCGTACGAACCCGCATGACCTGCCCACGACAAAGGGTCGCAAGAACAGGTAAATCGGTCAGGCTGGCCAGTTCACACGTCGGCAACTGGTTCCGCGCCTTTCATCTCGTTCTTATCATCAAATCCGGCGTCGAACAATTGTGCGATTGAATCAAGTGCTTCTTCGGCGTCCTCTCCATCGGCGGAGATTAACAGCACCGTTCCCTGGGCAGCACCCAAGGTTAAAAGTGACAGAATGCTCTTGCAATCGACCAATTCACCATCCCTGCCAATCAAGATGAGTGACTGGTAGGAAGTCGCCTTTCGGACAACAAGGTCCGCTGGACGCGCGTGCAACCCCTGAGGGTTACGCACGGTGACTGTTCGGGTTAGCGGGGTATTATTCATTTAGCCAGAAACAAACTGGTTATCGTCAGCTTCCTGAAGCAATTGACTGATCTCTTTCGTTTTCTTGCTCTTTTTAAGGTATCGACAAAATGTCTCATCCCTCAGTTGCCGGGAAATATTCTCGAGAGCACGCAGGTGGTCGCCGGGTCGTTCTGGAGGGCTGATCAAAAGAAAGAACAATTGCACGCGTTCGCCATCGAGAGAGTCGAAGTCAACTCCATCCTCGCTGATACCGACGGTTCCGACTAGCTTCTGTACGCTTGGGTGTTTGGTGTGTGGAACGGCAACGCCACGCCCGATGCCGGTACTGCCAAGCTCCTCTCGTTTCATGATCGAGGCGATGATGTCATCATGCTGGTCAGCATCGATCTCTCCCGCGTCCAGCAGTGATTGAACAAGCTCTGCAATGACGGCTTCCTTCGATTGAGCCTTCAACTCAGCGCGAATTGCCTTGGTAGTGATAAAATCTGCGAACTTCATTTGAGTACGATTCCTTGTTTGGAAATCTCGTTGTGAGCTAACCGCTGGCCTTACTCAGATGCACTGGGACGAGAATCAGTCAAGTTTTGATCAACTTTGGGGAAGCCCCCGGTCAGTTGACAGCCATTGACTGCGACCTCCTCCGGCATTCGATAAAACCTGGCGGAATTTGAAATTGAGGCAGTCGTCGCAAAGAGGGATGGGGGGACACTGCGTGTCCTCTCTAGTCCTCGTCTGCGGCAACCGTTGTATCGATGTGTTTGTGTCCGGTGGCTCGGTGCCCCGTCTTCTTCTCTTTCAGGCGTCGAAGCTGATGCTCGACCTTTGGGATGGCGTTGTCAATCGCCGAAATCACAGTGCTCGACTCAGCCGTGGCTATGCAGTCTTCGGCATGCTCTGCCGAAACTTGAATTTCAACCGACGGCTTTTCCAACTGTTTCAAGTCTACCGTGACCTCAATCGCATTGATCCGGTCGTAAAGTCGACGAAGCTTCTCTGCTTTCTCGACAATCAGCTCTTGATCCCCTGGCTGTAAACTCCCGTGCCGCGCTGAAACATTGACCTGCATGTTGTAGAACTCCTCCGTTGAATAGGACAAACCCACGCGTTGAATAGGACAAACCCACGCGTCGACGCTGCTTTCCTAACGCTGCTGACGGGTTCGTTTCTCACCTATAGCATACGCAACTTCCGCCTCTGCGAATAGCGATGCTTTTTTCAGTTCTCAACCAGGTTTGCCCCCTGACTCCCCGTGACAGGAGGCAGGTTGTCATGGTACGCTTCGCCTCTCAAAAATAGACTTTCTCCGAATCCCAGTAACCCCCGTTTGCTCCATGGCCCGAAAGGTCGTCAGTCGGAAGGCAAAAGCTGCCGAGGCCGAAGCCGCAGAAAAACAGGCTACAGCGAAAAAGAAAAAAGCTGCAAAAAAGGCTACGAAGCGGAAGAAAAAGGTCGCTGCGGAAGTTCGATTGAGGCTGTACTGGGGCGTTTTTAGCCAAAATTTGAAACGGGTCTCCGTGTTCGAGTTTGACCAGAAAAAAGAGGCCGAGAAACGAGCCGTCGAGCTTAGCAAAGGTGGGAAAACCCCCCACTTTGTGCAAAAGGTCAAGGAAGAAATCAAACCCGAGTAGAGGGGCCGATGCACGACAGTTCATCACTCCAAGCGGCAGTTTTTTGGATCCTGGCATGTTTAGGGGTCTCTAGCGTGTGCGGAACCCAGCCAGTTCAGGCCCAAATGAGCCAGGAACTACTGCGGCAGTACCGGGCTGAGGAATTTAATTCTCGCGACGGCGGAATGATCCCCTATCGCATCCTGACGCCGCCGAGCCTCGAGCATGGACAGACATACCCATTGGTCCTGTTCCTCCATGGTGCGGGCGAGAGGGGCAACGACAACCAGGCACAACTCGTCCACGGGGCGCCTGAGTTCGCTCGAGCGGACCGTCAAAAAAAGCACCCAGCCTTCGTGGTGTTGCCACAATGCCCAGTCAACCAGCGTTGGGTGGAATCAGCATGGGATCTTCCCTCTGGAAAAAATGAGTTTGAAGTCGCTCCCTCGAAGCCGATGTCGTTGACGCTGGATTTGGTCGATACCCTGATCCGCGACCTACCCATCGATCCGAACCGGGTTTACGTGACAGGTTTATCCATGGGTGGGCAAGGCACGTGGTTCGCCGCGGTCAGCAAACCACACCGGTTTGCCGCCATGCTGGAAGTTTGCGGTGGTGGTGATCCATCATGGGCTGACCAATATGCTGGGATTCCCGTTTGGGCATTTCACGGTCAAAAGGACACTGTCGTACCCATCTCGCGGGCTCGCGAGATGATTGTTGGTCTTACAGAGGCGGGACACTCCCCGGAACTCCGCTATACCGAGTATCCCAATGTCGGTCACAACAGCTGGTCGCAAACATTCAAGCGAGACGATGTGTTTGATTGGCTCTTTTCACAACGCAAACGATGACGATCTCAAATGCTGTGACTGTCGATCGACGGGTCGCGGCTGAATGGGAGCCACAAGCCTGCGTTTGGATTTCCTGGCCACACAACCAAGACACTTGGCCATCTCGCTTTGATAAGATCCCCGGTTTCTTTGCCCACTGGATCAAGCTGATTGCTGAATCGGTTCCTGTCAGAGTGCTCGCTGCAGCGGACGCGGTGGTGGACTGCCGTAACCAAATTGCCGGAACTGAGGGGATTGAAATCCTCGACATTCCCACCAACGATTGTTGGATCCGCGACTACGGGCCAACATTTGTGTTGAGTGATTCCGATCGGGAACTCAGCATCGTCAACTGGCGGTACAACGCATGGGGTGGCAAATATCCGCCCTGGGACCTTGATGATTCCGTAAACAAACAGATTGCCAGCCATTTAAAACTACCCGTCTCAGACAGCAGCTTTTGCCTAGAAGGTGGAGCCCTCGAATTTGATGGCCAAGGTCGAGTGTTGACCACGCCGAACTGCCTCGTCGCAGAGAATCGAAATCCTGGAGCAACGCAGACGGACATCGCCAACCAGCTTTGTTTGGAAACCGGGGCGACTGAAATTGTCTGGATCGATGGCGGCGGACTTGATGGCGATGATACGGATGGGCACATCGACCAACTGGCTCGCTTCATCGACCCCTTTAATGTCGTTGCTGCCGTGACAGATCATGCGGGCGAACCACAATCATCGGGACTACAGCAGAACTACCGTCAACTGCAACTATGGGCAAAGGAAACCAGCCCTGCCGTTGATGTGCATCGATTGCCGGTACCCCCATTACGAAAGATCAACGGACAAGCCGTGCCTCAAAGTTATTGCAATTTTCTTCGCCTCGGAGTGGAACGATTATTGGTACCTACCTTTGGGACGAAGGAGGACGATTACGCGATTGGTCTGTTGAAAGATCTGAGTGGCGCGGATGTTTCTGCCATCGACTGCCAAGACCTCGTGTGGGGACTTGGCGCGTTGCATTGCGCAAGTCGAGATCAGCCCCTGGGTCGCTGCCAATTCTGACTCGCGGGGCGGCCGCATCCGGTGATCCAGATTGTTTTCAAATCGCTGTTTCGAGTCACAGCGAAGTACGAGCGTGAAAGACCCGCCATGCGATCGACCGTGCGAAAGTGTTCACGCATGATTGGCTTGATTGTGGACTGTACTGCCAGCCATGATTCAGCTCTTTGATTCGACGTTTGACTTACGAATGGGGGCGTCAATCAGGCAGAGTTGCCGGATCCCTACAATTTGAACAAAGATCAGGGGGTTCGGATGCCCTCGTAAGCAGACCCGCCTATTTTGCCAGCATTACGGCCTTTTTAGACCGTTCCGTGCCATAGCAAACAATTCCCCGCCTCAAGTTTCTGCGAAACCAGCCATGTAATGGCAGGTTTAAATAACAAGCACCAGGCGATGGGGCATGAAGCACGAAAGGGATGAACCAATGTTAGAGCCAGTCAAAGCGTCAAAAATTTCAACGTTATGTCCGTCGGGGCATAAACTGCGAGGAAATGCAGGTCTCATCGGACGCACTGTCAAATGCCCTCGCTGTTCATGCGAATTCGTATTCGAATTGACCCTTCATCGAACGAGCAAGACCGGCGGCAAACAGGTAACGGACACCGGGGTTATGCGAATTCTCGGGGACATGAGCGCACTTCCGCCGTCTCCAACAAGAATTGATTCCTCCGAACGTCCTTGCAGTCGCTGTAATACTCTCATCCCTGAGGACGCACCCGTTTGCAGTCACTGCAAATGTTACGTTGGTGTCCTGCCGAGTTTTCTCAAACAGATGAAATCGACCTCGCCGCAAAAAATTAACATTAAACATTAAACAATTGGGGCCCGTCCAATTCCCATTCAATGACGTTGCGTGGGCGTCCTGCTTTCGTGAACCGTGTGTTCCCCGAAAAGCGCTTCTTCAACACAGTGACTTTCCGCAAACTCAGTTTTTCTCAGCGGGATGTTCGTGACCGGAATGGTGCTGCTCAATGTGCTGTTTCAGCAGATCCTTTCCGTAATCATTACCATTTGGCGTTCGAAGCACAGCGTGAATATGGTCACGTGTCGGGCTGGCGGATCGAAAGGGTGCGACTCTGCGTTCGTGGTCGAATTCGATCAGCAAGACGGGACTGTGGATCCTGTAGTAGAACACGCTATTGTCCTCGGTTCCCCCGACCCACGCGAACCAAGTACGATCGAGATGCCGCTTGACTTCTTGCATCTTGATTTTGGCATGTCCTTCGCTCATGTTTCCCACGAACGACTCAACAACCTTGAGCAAGGCAGTCGTCTGCACTGCCGTCAACTTTGACGCATTAAGACCAGCGTAATCAAGGTCAAGGTTGTCTTTGTAAGCTTGGGCCAAGGCATTGTTTTGATCCTTGAGTGTTGCCAGCGTTGCTTCTTTTTGTTGTTCTGTGGTCAAAGACCTCATCAACGACAGTCCCTTGTCCTGTTCGTCCTGCATCACAATTGTTCCTTTGAATTTACCGCTCGTGGCATGCACCGGTTCACTGCCAACAAACACAGGAGACATGACCACCTGGTCCCCCAGCACGAAGTAGTTGATGATCAGGTGATGCCCATCAATCTGCCAGCCCCAAGGCTCGGTTTCTGACGGTTTGCCCATGATGGTGATCCAGTACAGCCATTCCCCATACTCGTCGAAGTTGTTGGCCAGTTCGGCGAGTGTGCCGTTGAGTTTCATGATGTCCTTGGATAGCTTTAGTCCTTTGACGCTCAGGCTCGCTTCCAACAGTCCGAATGCCGCTTTCCTTTGCGCCTCATCCATCTCGTCGAATCCGACACCCCGACGCTTATAGAAGTGCCGATTGTCCCAACTGCGCCATTCAATGTCGTCAACTCCATATTCAGTCCTGGCCCGTTGTTCATCGGACAGACCAGCGAGCAATGCGTTGGCGGCATCAACGACTGGCTTAGTGGATACCCCAGACGACTCAATCTGGAACAAGCCTGCTTCAATTTCCCCATCGGCAGCAACCCCTCGAAAGGGTTTTTTCAGTGATTCCGCACCACCACCTCGTCCACCGCGTCCAGGTCTACCGCGCTGTGCTTCGGCAACGATGGCGAGACAGGAAAGCGTAAGGATCGCAACAGCAAGTAATCGAGATTGCTTTGTCATGACGGGTGTTCTTCGCAGTTGTTCTTGGATAGCTATAGAATAACGTGGTTCATCGAATCATTTCGATATACAAAACAGGTGGTTTTGTCCGCGGATAAAAAGTTCATTGCCTACAGCTGCAGGCGTTGCATCTACCGGTTCTCCCAAGGAATTCGTTGACACAATCTGCAATTGGTCTGAATCCTCAATGACAACCGTGTTGCCACCACGTCCAGTCAGATAGACATGTCCCCCGGCCGCAATGGGTGAGGCATAGGTGGAATTGACTTCCGGGATTCGCGTTGCGGTGTAATGCGGTTTGCCCGAGACAGCATCCAAGCAAGTCAGAAGCCCTGATTTTCCTTTATGGTAATAGAGGCGGCCATCGGAGAGTAACGGCGAGGCAATGTCTGGGGTGTCGCGATCAACGGACCAGGCAACCGCTTTGGTTCCCTCAATGTCGCCCCTACCGTTGACTCGAAAGGCTCCGAGAAAAGATCCCCGGAAACCACTGCCAACGTAAACGATCCCGTTTGCTCCCACCGCTGAAGCGACGGGACGTTGCGTTTGCCCGCCACAACGCCAAAGCTCGTTGCCAGTTTCAACATCGTAGCTGCGAGCGGAAGTTTGCCCGTTCATGACAATTTGGGTTTTGCCACCAACGGCGATTACGAAGGGAGTTGCCCAACAACTGGGTTCATCTCGCTCAACCTTCCAGACCGTTTCTCCAGTCAGTTTATCCAACCCGTACAGGAAAGATGAACCTTCGTGATCCCAGGGCACAATCACCAAGTTTCCAGCCAAGGTGGGTGATGAACCTTCGCCGAACGTGCCTCGGGTAGTCATCGGCGGAAAATCTGTCCGGCTCCATTTCAGTTCACCGCCCATGGTGTAGCAGAAAAGACCACGGGAACCAAAGTGTGCATAAAGGTGCTTGCCATCAGTGCAAGGCGAAGCTGACGCATAGCCGTTGGTTGAGTGTTTGCCTTCGTGCGGTGTCGCGGTAGCCGCAACTCGCTTCCACAGCAGTGCTCCGTTTCCCCGCGAAAAACACATCACCACATAGTCAAGCGTCGATCGCGAACCGCTTGGTGACTGATTCCCCGACACACTACCAGAGTTCACGGCAGTGACAACAAACACCCGATCTGCCCAGACGATGGGCGACCCCGAACCACGCCCTGGGATTGCCACCTTCCACTTCACATTCTCCGTCTCGCTCCAGCTTGTAGGTGGTTTGGCATCAAGGGAAACACCATTACCGGTGCTCCCGCGCCAATGCCCCCAATTTTCTGCATGCAGATTCGCGGTCAACGCAAAACAAAGAAATGCGGACGCCAATAGTTCAATTCTAATCATCTCAATTTCCAATCTATCGTGAAGTCTGGACGAACCAAACGGACACCGTCCCACTGTCCAACCAACCGTTATGTATTATGCAGGATGCCCAACAAGGACCGTGATCGGCGTGCTGTTTCATTGAATTCTCAATAATGTAACGCGATTGACTGCATGGCCGTCTAAAAACTCAGTTGATATCGATGCAACATTCAATTATTCAGTCATTCCCTTTGATGCCGATTAACGCCGTTTTCATTCGAGAGAAAACTTCCGTTTGTTTGTCGGCAACATTCTTGATTTCGCCAGGGTCTTGCTCTAAGTCAATCAACATCCAAGGCTCAGCAAAGGGCTTGCCACGCGGAGCTTGGCGGCCCCCACTTCCGTTTCCTGCGATAAGTTTCCACTGCCCGTGGCGAACCGCAAACATGCCTCCTGAGGAATGGCAGATCAACGGGGGTCGATTAAATGCCTGTCCTCTCAACAGCGGAGCAAAGCTGACAGAATCTTCGCCTGCACTTTCCGGCAATTTGGTATCCACGATTTCTGCCAGAGTTGCCATCACGTCAATCAGGCCGACTACCTCAGACTTTCGCGTCCCTGCGTATTTCCCGTTGGGAAGCCGAACAAAAAGCGGAACACGATGTCCGGCTTCCCAGATATCAGCCTTGGTGCCGCGCCAAGGGCCATTGGCTGCATGATGTTCAACCCGGTAGCCTTGCACCGCCTCGTCATCTGCGTGGTCGATCTTACCGGCTTCAATTCGATTCATGAAGGATCCGTTGTCGCTGGTGACAATGATCAGGGTCTCGTTGATCAAACCCTCTCGATCAATGGCATCGAGTACACGGCCGATGGTTGCATCCACCTGTCGCAAGAAGTCCGCGTAGGGTCCCAATTCTGTACTGTCGGCGTATTTCTCGTTAGGCAAAACTGGCTTGTGCGGTGCAGTCAGCGGAAAGTACAGAAAGGTTGGTTTGCCAGAGTCCTTGATTGACTCGACAACAGCAACCGCTTCGTCTGCTAGCCGATCGAGACAGGTTTGGAGATTGAAATCTGCAGCGCGAGGCCCCTTGCGAGTAAAAGCCGGAAATCCGACTGCTACCTGTTCGACAGTCACGGGTGTGGTTGCCAGTCCATCACGAAAGTAAACGTAGGGCGGAAAATCCAGCGATGCAGGAATCACAAACGACTGGTCAAAACCGACGGTTCCCGGATAGTGAGAAAGTCGCTTCGAGAAATCAAAGCCTTCTTGCGTGCTACCCGGTAAACCCAGACCGAGGTGCCACTTGCCAACAACAGCGGTGCGGTATCCAGCCCTCCGCATCAGGGACCCCAATGTCTCTCGGTCTTTCTCAATCAGGGGTAGTCCGTAACCGTTCAAAACACCTCGCTTCAATGCAGTCCGCCAGCAGTAACGCCCGGTTAACAAACCGTACCTCGTCGGAGTGCAAACCGCCGAAGGAGTATGCGCGTCACTGAAGGTAATTCCCTCTGCAGCCAGTCGATTGAAGGCAGGGGTTGGAACGCGAGACTCTGGATTCAACGGTTGAACATCACCGTAACCAAGATCGTCCGCCATGATCAGCACCACATTGGGCAAAGGATCAGCGCCCTGCAGGGCTACTGTTCCGCTCGATAACACGGCAATCAACAAACAAGACAAAGACAGTTTCATTAAAAAGCCTCAACTGGATCGCACGCAGATGTGCCGTTTTAGAATTAGAGAACCACTGAACCATGACCAAACAATATACAGGCAGAAGTCTATAAACGTGGCAACCAGTGGCCTGCCACCGACAAATGAGATGAGTGCACCACCCGATTCAAGGGTGAATTTCGACAACAGGCGAGGAAAGTTCCCGTGCGTTGTCCAACTGGTGACGATTCGCTGATTACCAGTGTGTCATCTCAATAATCACGACCTTTGCGTGCTTCATCTCGTCACACTGCTGGTGAAACTAGACAAGCAGCGAGGTCCTTACCCGCCAGTATCAAGACACAACACTCAGCCCGATTTGTTATCTTAGAGAACTCCCCATTGCACCTCACCAGAAACTGTTCATGCGAAAATCAAACTACCATTTCAGCCTTCGACTGTTAGCGTGCGTTGCCATTTACGCTCTTTTACAGGGTGCATCTTCGTCGGTTGCCGCGAATCCAGTTCCCAACGTCATTCTGATGATGGCTGATGACATGGGAATGGGCGACACCAGTGCTTATCAGGATTACACAGGCAACAGCGACACCGAACAGATACTAACACCGAACATGGAACGCTTGGCGCGAATGGGCGTCCGTTTCACCGATGCCCACACGCCAGCATCACGCTGCACGTTGACTCGTTATGCTCTGTTGACGGGTCGCTATTCATGGCGCAACCGCATGAAACACTTTGTCCTGTTTGGTGTCCAGGGTGATCCCCTGATCGAACGGGATCGACCAACTCTGGGAACGCTCTGTCAAAGTCAAGGCTATCGAACCGCGTTGGTTGGTAAGTGGCATGTGGGGCTTCGATACAGACAAAGCGATGGGTCACCTGCCGATGCGTGGGAAGATGCCGATTTGACTCAACCGATGTTCGACACACCTTTGGATCATGGTTTTGATTACTGCCGTTTTACTTCTCGTTCCCATGGTACGTCTGGCCCTGCCGTTGGTGTCAAAAAAGTACGCAATGACACCCAACAGTCGGTTGGCCCCGGCCATATTCATGGTCGAACGATCGTCGGCGCAACGGGGGACGGCAAGAAACTTGTCGACGATGGACCCCACGCGTACGTCCTTAATGAACTTGGTAGTCGACATCTTTCAAATGCCAAAATGTTTCTGAACGAACACCTGAGCGAGCATCGCGAAAAGCCGTTCTTCCTTTACTATCCTTGCAGTTCGAATCACGGACCTCATACCCCTGAGACAGAAATAGAGGGCATTGCCGTGGCTGGGGCCTCAACGAATGTCGCAGGTAAATCCTTAAACGTTCGCAGTGATTTCATTTACGAGAATGACGTGGTACTGGGCAGACTGCTTGATTACCTGCAGACAACCGAAGACCCACGCAACGACGGGCATAAACTGATTGAAAACACGATCGTAGTTTTCACAAGCGACAATGGTGCGGAGGTCAAACACAAGTCTGCCACCGGACCGTTCCGAAGTAATAAAGGGTCTGTTTACGAAGGCGGGCACCGTGTTCCGTTTGTGGTTTCGTGGCCTGCTGGCAGCGTTGGCGATGGAGACAATGCCACCCAAGGCGAAAGCAACGATACACTCATCGGCTTGCAGGACATGTTTTCGACGCTGGCAGAGATCATCGGCGCTGAACAACCCGATTTCACGGCTGGTGAAAAAGGGGGTGAAGATAGCCAAAGTATCTTGGCAGCATGGCGGGGTGAGCGAATTGGTCAACGGCTCATGTTTTTCAACGATCACAAGGAGGCGAAAGACCACGCTGTCCTAGCCTTTCGTGAAGATGATCCAGTGGTCAACCAAACGATTGTCACTGGTAAATGGAAGTTGATCCTTGATGCTGATTTGCTGCGAAGCGGCGTGGCAGTACCTGTCGAACTGTTCGACTTAGAAACGGATCCAAAAGAATCGACCAATCGCCTGGATGAAACCAACCTGTCTGGCCTTGTATCACATCTGACACAGCGGGCCACCAACCATCGAACCAGCGGTGGTCACCATCTAGCCAATCGCGTTCATGGAAAACGGAAACGCTTGATGTGGACGACTCCCCGCAGCGGGCAGAACGTCGACTCGATTGAGGAAGTTGACCTAACTGACATGGCAACCCGTGCGTCTGGTGGCAGTTGCACCGTGCTGCTAAATATGGCACACAAATCAGAGTTAAAAATGACCATCAAAGCGGTCATGAACACTGGCAAACCAGCTTCTACGTTTGACGTCAATCAGCGTGGCCTCGGAATTGTCGGTGGTGATGTTAATCAGGTCGACAATGGTGAGTCCATCATTGTTGAATTTGACCGGGATGTGCTGATTGAATCCCTCGAACTGATCGCTGGCAACGGTGTTTGTGGTGGCTCGTACCAGAAGGGAACAGAAGCACCACTTGCGATTTACTGCGTCGATGCCGACATTGATTTCAACGACCAGTCGGGGATTCTGAGTGACATAGGTGTTCTTCGAAAGGGACAGACACTGAAAATCAATAGTGCCCCACACTATGGCGTTGAGGCCAAAGGTCAATGGAGATTGGGATCGCTTACTCTGCGTACGCTCATCAATTGACTCTGCCTCTGAATTCTAATCCGGGTTTGAAATACCGCCTCCTCTTCGACGTCAACTGTCAAACATCCATTACCTTCGACAAGAATAATTTCCATGTACCGTTTGTCTGCTGTCTGTGTTTTTTTGTTGATTACACCAGTCTGTCACGCAAATCAAGAGCGTCCCCCGAACGTGGTTCTCGTTTTCGTAGATGACATGGGATGGGGTGACTTTTCGTGTTTCGGTAATGCCGCGGTGCAGACCCAAAACATTGATCGGTTGGCTAACGAGGGCATTCGTTTTGAGCAGTTTTACGTAAATTCGCCCATCTGTTCTCCGTCGCGTGTTGCGATCTCAACAGGGCAGTACCCACAGCGTTGGAAAATCACTTCTTACCTTGCAAGTCGCGCTTTGAATGAAGAGCGGGGCATGGCTCAATGGCTTGACCCACAGGCTCCGATGCTGGCGAGAATCCTTCAACAGAACGGATATGCAACGGGGCACTTTGGAAAGTGGCACATGGGTGGCCAAAGAGATGTGGGTGAAGCTCCCCTGATTACCGAATACGGTTTTGACAAATCGTTAACGAATTTTGAAGGACTTGGACCGAGAGTCCTTGCAATTTGCGATGCTCACGATGGGAAGCCGGTCCGGCGGCATACGCTGGGTTCCGATACACTTGGCCGCGGCGAAATCATCTGGCAAGATCGCGCCAAAGTGACCGAAAGCTATACCACAGCTGCCGTTGACTTCATTAAACACGCCGAGCAATCAGACAAACCTTTTTACATCAACTTATGGCCGGATGATGTGCATTCACCCTTCTATCCGCCCGAAGCGCGGCGTGCCGACGGGTCCAAGCGGAATCTCTATCACGGCGTCCTGGATACAATGGACGAACAGCTTGGCGTGCTGTTTGATTATATCCGAGGACGTGAAACGCTGCGAGACAATACACTTATTCTTGTATGCAGTGACAATGGTCCTGAACGTGGGGCAGGTAGCGCCGGCCCCCTGCGTGGCTACAAGACGTGGCTGTATGAAGGTGGCATTCGGTCATCATTGATTGCTTGGGGCCCAGGTGTTCTTCAGACACCAGCGCCGGGCAAGCCAAATTTACACTCCTTCTTCGCTGCTATCGATCTCCCGCCCACGCTGTTGGCAATCGCCGACATCCGGGTTCCTGATGATGTGCACTTTGATGGACACGCCTTGCCGAATGTTCTGTTGGGGAAAGTTGACGAATCACGGCCCAGCGCTCTGTTTTTTCGCCGGCCTCCAGATCGGAAATCCTTCTACGGCGATTCGAACCTTCCGGATCTGGCAGTCCGGGATCGTAATTGGAAGTTTTTGTGCAATTATGACGGTTCCAGACCACAGTTGTATGACCTCGATGCGGATCGCGGCGAAATGAACAATGTCGCGGGCGATCATCCTGAGTTAGTCAAGGATCTTAGCCAACGGTTGCTGGCATGGCATCGAAAGATGCCCGCGGACAACGGTGCGAACTTCCGCGTAAATGGTGCAAAAAGAAAGCCAAAGAAAATCCCTGCTAACAACTAGCGCGCCGCAGTGGATACGATCTTCGGTGAGATTTAACTCGAGTCGCCATTCAAGTCCCGCCGGGTTCACTGGATGCACCGGGTTCACTTGATGCACCGGGTTCATGGCGGGTCGCTCTCACCCCAG
>JAPKCI010000390.1 GCA_028823035.1 Rubripirellula sp. | reverse complement strand
CAGTCGGTCAGGATTCACAGGATGTGATCACCTGGCCTGAAGGAAATGGACGCATCGTTCATCACTTGAAAGGCACGGTGCAAAAGCAGTTGCGAACAGGGTTGGGCGTTTGTCGAGTTTCGCAAGGCAGCGGATCTGATGGGGCAGAGATCGTCGCGATTGACACGGATACAAAAACTCCGGTTGGATTCCGGTCTGAGCAGGTGGTGTTTGCCGCACCCCAGATGATGGCAAAGTACGTGGTCGAGGGATTCGCAGCGGCTGGACGTGACGCCTCAGCCTTTGTCTATGGATCGTGGTTGGTCGCAAATGTTCATGTCAGCGATCGGCCGGTTGACGCAGGATTTCCGATGGCATGGGACAATGTCTTCCGCGATTCCAGGTCGTTGGGGTATGTGACGTCGACTCATCAGACAGGTCTCGATCATGGAGCCACAGTTCTGACGTGGTATTACCCCTTTGCTGATGTCGATGCGAAATTGACTCGGCAGCGGATGCTGCAATTGAAATGGGCTGATTGGGCCGATCTTGTGATGACCGACTTGCGAATGGCCCACGCCGATATTGACGAATTGGTAACGCGGATTGACATCATGTGCTGGGGACATGCGATGGTTCAACCACGCCCGCAGTTCATCTGGGGATCGGAACGGATGCAGGCGGCCAAGCCGTTGGGATCCATCCATTTTGCAGGGACGGACCTGAGTGGTATCGCACTTTTTGAGGAGGCTTTCTATCACGGTGTCCGTGCAGCAGAGGAAATTCTGACGGTACGAGGCATCGCTTACGATCCTCTCGTCGAACCTCCGATTGGCTGACTGATTGTGGCAACTTCAACCATTCCTGCCGATCTGCGTTCTCCGATCCCCTGGCTGTTTTCGCCTGCTGTCGACTTGTTGACTTTTCTGGGGAGTGCCTTGTTGGCGTTGGGCCTCCTGGCGGTTGGGGCGCCCTTTGGCCTGCTTGAATCTGACACGCCGGACTGGATGTGGGTCGGTGCGATTCTGATGATCGATGTTGCCCACGTTTATTCGACGGGATTTCGTGTTTACTTCGACGTGCCCGAGTTGAAACGGAGGCCCTGGCTTTATGGTTTAACACCTCTGTTTGCCTTTCTGTTCGGGATGGCGATTTACTCAGAGGGGTCCGGTCTTTTCTGGCGGACGCTCGCCTATCTCGCTGTCTTTCATTTTGTGCGTCAGCAGTACGGGTGGATCGCACTGTATCGGTCCCGGGCAGGCGAAACAGGACGAATCGGTTATTGGATCGATACGTTGGCCATTTACATGGCAACGCTCTACCCACTGATCCATTGGCATTCACATTTGCCACGCAATTTCTGGTGGTTTCTGGAAGGTGATTTTCAGCGATTGCCGGCTGTTTTTGAATCGGTTGCGGCGCCTATTTATTGGGCAAGCCTGGTCGCCTACGGTGGACGAATTGTCTATCGAGGAGTGATTCAGGGACAATGGAGTCCAGGTAAAGACATCGTCTTGATCACCACTGCGATTTGCTGGTACGTGGGCATCATCACTTTTAATTCTGATTACGCGTTCACCGTTACCAATGTGATCATTCACGGTATTCCCTACATGGTGTTGGTGTATTGGTACCGATGTGTTGGGACCGGCGGAGAACCAAGGCGGCATTTTCCCAGAGTTGCAGCCTTTTTGGGGGTGGTCTGGATGTTGGCGTATTTGGAAGAGTTTCTCTGGGACTGCGGTGTATGGCACGAACGGAGTTGGTTTTTTGGACCCGCATGGACATTGGAAAATCTGGATATCGTCCTGATCCCGCTATTGGCCGTTCCACAGATCACGCACTATGTGCTGGACGGTTTCATTTGGAAGCGGAAATCACGCCGCCATCTGGTCTGAGGGATCTACCTCAGCCAAATCCCGATACATCTGGGAGCGTTTGCATGCTGCGCTGGATCTGTTGGTTTCCGCAGTACCGGCGTCCGACGCGATGCTGACGGTTTTATTTTTTGAGAATAATCGTCTGTAATTTCTTGACTCTACCGATTTGTGACACATCTTTCACATGGACGCGTGTGAACACTGCTCCTGCACGGGGTCGGTGTACCGCTTCAATCTCACTTGATGTGGGTCTCTGAAAAGGTTCTCCGAAACGGCAAACCGACCGCGAGGTCGGGACGCAAAGCCACAGATCTCTCCGAGATGGCTGGGCTACCGAAGTCGAATCTATTCCACAGTAATTTGCACTCTCATTTTGACGTTGAGAGTGTCTAGTTGCAGAGACCGTCATGCATCAGCAAAAGATTCTTGTCGCCGACGACAGTCGTACCATTCTCGCATTGGTTCGCCGTACTCCGGTTTCTGCCGGACACGATGTCATCATTGCCAGCGATGGAAAAGAGGCTGTTCAGTTGGTCCGCCGCGATCGACCTGATCTTGTCATCCTTGACGTTCAGATGCCTGTGATGGACGGTTACACCGCCTGTGAACAGATTCTCGAAGAACAAAATGGGTTGGAGGAAATTCCAATCATCTTTTTCACCAACGATAACGCCTGGCATTTGACCGCTTTTAGTAGTCAACTCGGAACTTATCTGCAAAAACCAGTGCCGGATGAAGCTCTGCTAGCAACGATCGATGTGTTGCTAGAGGGGAATTGTTGCTCGACGTCGGAGGCGTCATTCTGATGAAATCAATGAATTTGCCACACGCGGAAGATCCTTCAATACCCAGCCAAAAAGAGTTCGATGAACTTCTAGGCTTGTCTGCAATTCAAGAGTGTGGTGCTGAACTGCAGGCGTTCTTGCGAATGACAAGATCACGGATGCAGTCCATCGCGAACGACGTTCCTGAGAGTGACGTACTGGTCAGAGATGATCCTCATTTGAATCGGCTGTTCAGAGGATCGGATGGCGCCGAGTCACTGCGCCCATTGCCGATCCTTGCACCTCCCACTGGATGGTTTTCCGCAGTAGAGGTTGCGTCGGATGAGATGGACGCAGAGGTGACAGAACGGGCAATGGCAGGCGAACAGGTGACAGTGAGCTTTCAGCCATTCGCGCCACTGCTATCGTCTAAAGACAGAAAGTATATGGACTGGAGGTTGGTCAACGGGTTTGATCGAAATAATTATTTCGGTCCTATCGACTTTATGACCGTTGAACAGAAACCAACCGTACGAGTCGCCACTGCGAGTCCGCTTGCGACGGCGAACCATTCATGGGATTCGTCCCCGTCAAACGCTCCACCGAACCAATCTCACTCTTTTACGAAAGACCCGATCAAACGCTTCCTGTCATTGAATTTGCACTTGGCGAGTCAAATCAGAAAAAACTGAGACGCGGGGTAGCATTTACTGTGGCACGCACTGTCACGGGTGGACCGGAATACAGCGGTCGCGGTGGCGTGCAGTTGGTAACGTTGGTGGCTGGACGTTCACTCTGGGCAGTCTGCCGGGAACCGCAAGATCAAGACTGCCTTGGCGAGGCGGTCAAGCTGATTGGGGATTCAGGCTGGGTCGCGATCGTTGGGATATCCGATCCACTCGGGGCAGTTGAATGGATCGTTGAACACCTTTTATCCAAGGACGCAGGGGGCTCAGTTTTCCAACTGGAATCGCGTCTGGCATCAGTCGATCATTTCAATTGCAGTTTTTGCTAACCTCGATTCAAACACTGAAATAAAGAACGACTCGGGTAGAACGGTGCGTTTGCCGTCGGCTGAACTGGATGGTTCTACCGAGTTCCAATGGTGCCGGTTCAACAGGCATCGACGGACGTTGGTTTACTGCTCATACTTGGGCGGTCCTGAATCCATCGTTCTCTATGCGGTGCCCCCATGCGTAAGTTTCTTCTGTTGCAAGTCAGGGATTCGGTTGACCCAATGCGAGTGCAAGAGGTTGGCTGTTTTGCTGAGGCGATGCAGTGCGAAGCAGATCAGATTACCCTGTTCGACTTGCTTTCAGGCTGTCCCAGCGTGGCTTACTTTTCGCAGTTTGATGTCGTGCTGTTGGGTGGAAGTGGTGATTATTCTGTTGCCCAAGGTGGTGAGTGGTTGCCGCCAGCTCTGCAGGCGATGAGGGAGCTTTACGAGCTTGGTATGCCCACCTTTGCGTCCTGCTGGGGGTTTCAAGCCATGGCAAAGGCACTTGGGGGTGAAGTGGTCACTGACATGTCACGGGCTGAACTGGGGACGGTGGAAGTGTTCCTGACCGATGAGGGCAAGGACGATCCTTTGTTCGCCACACTGGGTGAGCGTTTTCTTGCGCCCATGGGACATCAGGACTGCGTTATCACACTGCCGCCAGATGCAATTCGGCTGGCATCCTCTGACAAAGTCGAGAATCAGGCGTTCAAGATCAAGGGGAAGCCGATTTACGGTACCCAATTCCATCCGGAACTCAACCGTGATGCCCTGATCCAAAGAGTGAGAGCCTATCCTCAGTATGTCGAGGCGATCACAGGTGATCCGATCGACGTTTTCGTAAAAAAGT
>JAPKCI010000389.1 GCA_028823035.1 Rubripirellula sp. | reverse complement strand
ACGCTTCGTCGATGGATTGCAGACGGCGCCACATGGCCGGCTGATGCTCGGCTCAAACCGCCAACGCACTGGTCACTGAAACCTCTCACTCGTCCGGTTGTGCCAACGGAAGCGAAGGTTTCGACTGCATTGCCGAATCGGAATCCGATTGATGCATTTGTTGCCGCCAGGCACCACGACGCGAAACTTGAGGCGGCACCTCAGGCGGATCGCCGCAGCCTCATCCGACGGCTGTTTCTCGATATCACAGGCTTGCCGCCGTCACCCGCTGCCGTGGATGCCTTTGTCGCGAACGACAAACCGAAGGCCTACGAACAACTCGTGGACGACTTGCTGAAATCGCCACACTACGGCGAACGCTGGGGGCGGTATTGGCTGGATCTGGCGCGATACGCAGACAGTGAAGGGTATCTGGGAGATGCCCTGCGGCCGCACGCATGGGTTTATCGCGAGTGGGTCATTGAGGCGATCAACCGTGATCTGCCTTTCGACCAGTTCACGATCGAACAGCTTGCGGGCGACCTAGTTGAAAAGCCGACGCTCGACCAGCGAATCGCCACGGGCTTCCATCGCAACACACTGAGGAATACCGAGGCCGGCGTGGACCTTGAGTTGTACCGCACCAAGGAGATCGTCGATCGAGTCAATACGACGGGCATGGTCTGGCTGGGGCTTACACTTGGCTGTGCGGAATGTCACGATCACAAGCACGATCCAATCAGCCAGAGCGAGTTCTATCAGTTCTACGCTTTTTTCAATAACGCCGACGAAGTTGGTGTCCGCGTGACTCGCCCGTGGGAAATCGCTGATTACGAAGCAAGCCTGCAAAGCTGGAGGCCGGCCTGGAGTGATCTCGTTGCTGAGTTGCAGCCGTACCAGAAAGAGGATCTGACC
Source organism: Rubripirellula sp. (assembly GCA_028823035.1). Taxonomy (GTDB): domain Bacteria; phylum Planctomycetota; class Planctomycetia; order Pirellulales; family Pirellulaceae; genus Rubripirellula. Next base: position 3,581 of record JAPKCI010000389.1, on the reverse strand, counting down.
GAGGATCAGCAGGCGACGATTTCCAAAGTACTGGTTGCAAGCAACAAGTCATTCGACTGGAAGACGATTCTTGACTTCTACGACACAAAAGCTGGCGGCTGGGACAAGTTGCAGACGCGAGTGGACGCTCACGTAAAGAAGAAACCGTTGCCACCCGCGACAATGGCGCGCGGATTTACCAGACGAACGAAGGACCGCCGAGACACCTTTGTGCATGTCCGCGGCGTCTACACTCGGCACGGAGACAAAGTCCACCCTGGCACGCCATCCGTCTTGCCCGCTCTGAACGTTCGCAGCAAAGAACCCGATCGGCTGGATCTCGCGAAGTGGCTGTTTCACGAGAACAATCCACTCACCGCTCGCGTGGCGGTGAATCGAATCTGGCAGCACTTGTTCGGTCAGGGATTGGTTTCAACGCCGAACGACTTCGGGAGCGAGGGCGCCCAGCCGACGCATCCAAAACTGCTGGATTGGCTGGCGACGGAATACCGTCGGCTTGGCTGGAGCCGGAAGGCGATGATCCGATTGATGGTCACGTCGTCGACATACCGACTTTCGTCCCGCTCGAACGCAGTCCCAACACAGCACCAGACCAGCAACCAGTTGTTGTGGCGACAGAACAGCTATCGCGTCAGTGCCGAGATCGTGCGCGATCTGCATTTGTCCGTCAGCGGTTTGCTCGAGCGGACGATCGGCCGACGCGGGATTCGACCGCCGTTGCCAGCCTTCGTGACAGAAGTGGGCCGCAGCGTGAAGTGGCCGGTCAGCCAGGGAAGCGAGCGATACCGCCGTGGCATGTACATCTTCTTCAAACGCACGGTGCCGTACCCGATGCTGATGACGTTTGACGCACCGGACTCGACCATGTCCTGCAGTCGTCGCGAGCGATCCAACACTCCACTGCAGGCACTCACACTGCTCAATGACCCGGTCTTCTTTGAATGTGCTCAGTCACTCGCGAAGCAACTGTGTGAGCAGCACGGCGAGGACATCGCCGCAGCAGTTGACGATCTCTTTCAGAGTTGCCTCGGCAGACGACCCGCTAGTCAGGAACGCAGCTACCTAACGGCGGCGTTTCATGACGTGCAGCGCCTCGAACAGAAGGAACGCGGCAAGGACGGGGCGTCAGAGCAAATAAAGGTCGCCGCCATGACGGCTGTCGCAAGAATTGTCATGAATCTTGATGAATTCATTACCCGAGACTAAGCAGAGTTCAAGATGCACCACCATCCAAGCCAAGACGAATTGGACCTCGCTGCCGCGAGCAGACGACGCTTCTTGACATCGGGCGCCAGCGGTCTGGGTACACTCGCATTGGCGTCCCTACTCAATGACGACGGTGCGCTGGCGGACGACGTTTCGCCGCAATTCGCGCATTTTGCACCCACGGCCAAACGCTGCATCTACCTCTTCATGGAGGGTGGACCAAGCCAGATGGACCTCTTTGACGAGAAGCCGAAACTGAAGGAACTCGACGGCCAGCCGATGCCCGAGTCGGTTCTCAAAGAGATCAAGTTCGCGTTCATTCAAAAGCAAAGCGCCCAGCTGATGGGCAGCCCCCGCACATTTCGCCGCTATGGCGAATGCGGTATGGCGTTATCAGATCTGCTGCCACATCTGAGCACGTGCGTTGATGACATCGCACTAGTCCGCTCGATGCATGGCGACCAATTCAACCATTTACCGGGGCAATTAATGATGTTGTCTGGATCTCCGTTGCAAGGTCGGCCAACCATGGGCTCCTGGCTCAACTACGGGTTGGGCAGCGAGTCTAAAGACCTCCCGAGCTACGTTGTGCTAACGACGCTGGGACGCGGCCTGCCGGGCGGTGCATCCAGCTGGTCGAGCGGTTTTCTGCCGTCGCAATACTCGGGCACTTTGTTTCGCAATCAGGGAAGCCCGATCCTCAATCTCGCGAATCCCGCTGACATCTCGCGCGATGTTCAAGCACGAAGTTTGCAGGCGATCAACGAACTGAATCGCTTGCGCCTCGGCCAGACTGGAAACCCGGAAGTCGCCAGTCGGATTAAGGCGTACGAGCTTGCCTTTCGGATGCAGCAGACGGCGCCAGAACTGCTCGATCTGTCCGGCGAAACGCAAGCCACACTCGATGCGTACGGAGTCGACCGGAAGGACAAGCCGACCGGTACCACCGCTGGCTTCTCTGGCTCCTACGCACGGAATTGCCTGCTGGCTCGACGGATGATCGAACGTGGCGTCCGCTTCGTGACACTATTCCTCTCGACGTGGGATCACCACAGCAACCTAGACAGCGGCCTGAAACGCTATACCCAAATCGCCGATCAGCCCGTCACCGCGTTGCTGAAAGACTTGAAGCAACGCGGCCTGTTGGACGAAACTTTGGTCATCTGGGGAGGAGAGTTCGGCCGCACTCCGCTCGGCGAAAATCGAGTCAACTTCAAGACGGTCACGGGCCGAGACCATCATCCGTATTCCTTCAGCATGTGGCTTGCGGGAGGTGGCGTGAAAGGTGGCCAGGTCATTGGCGAGACAGACGAAATCGGCTGGGGTGTCGCGAAGGATCCCGTCCACGTGCACGACATGCACGCCACAATCCTGAGGCTCTTCGGCCTAGACCACGAACGGTTGACATACCGATTCCAAGGCCGCGACTTCCGACTCACCGACGTATCGGGTCAGCCTGTCAGCAAACTGTTGCCGTTTAGTTAATCCAAGGACGCATCCGGAACAAATGGATGACGACGGCATAATTCACATCATCTACGATCACTAACGCACTCCCTTGGGCGAAGTGTTGATAGCGACTTTTACCGAGGAAGAAGTCCGCGCCGGCGAACCCGTCGTAGCACCTCTTGCTACATCAGGAGTATTCAGTCTAGTGGGCGATGAGGGACTCGATCGTTTCTCGTATTACCCTTTAAAACAAGAGGTGTTAGGCCATTCGAGCGAGCAAGTAGGGGCAAATACAGTGGCAGATCCGACGCTGAGTGAAACGGTGGCCTTGTTGATCGAAAGTTGGTCTAGAATGACCCCACGCCAAAAGAATTGGCTGAGCACCTTGTTGCAGGCGGAAGTATAACCGCTCGACAGATTGGCCACGGACGAAAAAAGAGTACCTACAATCGGCTCTCGACGCCCAAAAGGTAGAAGTTCCGGAAGAAGCAACTATCAAAAAAGTGGCTCAAGAAGTGTCTTTACTCATAAAGAATACATTTCAACCCGCAAGTGGAGGATTCGGTGTCGCATCGGGGTGGGTCGTGTCGTAAAATAAATCATGAAGACTCCCCTCCCCTTTTCAGTATCCAAGAGATCATGATCCATCCCGCCCAGATTGCTTTGATCGCGTTCGCAGTTCTCACGTCAACTGTTGCTCAGGCCGCAGAGGTCGATTTTGTACGCGATGTGCGGCCCATCTTGCAACAGCATTGTTATGCTTGCCATGGCGAAGAAAAGCAAAAAAGTGGCTTGCGTTTAGATATCAAATCAGAAGCCTTTAAAGGGGGCGATGGCTATGGGCCAAGTGTGGTTGCTGGAGAAATTGAGGAGAGCCCACTACTCGAAATGGTGCAAAGCGAAGACGAAGATCTCCGCATGCCGCC
>JAPKCI010000388.1 GCA_028823035.1 Rubripirellula sp. | reverse complement strand
AGCAACCTGGACAGCAACCTGGACAACAACCTGGACAGCAACCTGGACAGCAACCTGGACAGCAACCCGGTCAGCAACCCGGTCAGCAACCCGGTCAGCAACCCGGCGAGCAACCTGGACAGCAACCTGGACAGCAACCTGGGCAGCAACCTGGACAGCAACCTGGGCAGCAATCGCCGACCAATCGCCAGAGCGGTGGTTTGAGTCGTTTTGCTGCCGACAATTCAGCTTCTGATCCCCTTACCGGTGACGGATTCATTGAGTGGTCAGATCGCTTGCGAGACGTAGAGGAAATGGTTGACTCACCGGAGTTGAGGTCTGAGGCCGCTCGCATTCGAGATCGTGCGAGAGAGGTCAGGCTGGAGTTCCGTCGCAATTCCAAGGAACCGCAGTGGAATCTCGTTGAGAAAATGATTGCGACTCCTTTGCGTGAGCTCAAACGGAACGTTTCAGACGAACTGTTGCGGCGTTCTGCGGATAAGAGTGCTCCGGTTCCGATTGATCGTGACCCAGTTCCCGTGGAATTTACTGACGCGGTACAAAAGTATTACGAGAGCTTGGGGAGTGGACGTTGAGCATTGGGTTCATGATAGGTGAGGTTGACGGCGAGATTGTCTGGGGTGCGCCTCAGTGGTTATGGCCGGCCGCTTTGATCGCAGCAGCATTCACGGTGATCGTGCTGTGGGGATACACACGCCCTTACACTAAAAGCGGTGTAAGGTTGGCCGCAGCAGCGTTGAAATTGGCGGCTATTATTCTGCTTGCGGTTTGTCTGTTGGAACCGATGCGCAGCGGGACGCGTCCTCGGCCCCATGCAAACATCCTTCCTATCTTGGTTGATAATAGTCAGAGCATGCAGCTGAAAACTGCCGCCGGTGATGAAACCCGACGGGAACAAGTCGCCAGAATGGTTGACGAGAGTGCTGCATGGAGGGTTCGTGTGGGTCAAGCTTTTGATGTCCGGCCCTACGTTTTTGATGCACGATTGGAAAGCGTTGATGATTTTGCAGATCTGCAAGCAGACGGTTACGCATCGTCCCTGTCAGGTAGCCTACGAGCATTGAGTGATCGGTTTTCATCGCGTCCCGTAGCGGGTGTTTTAGTTTTTAGTGATGGGAACCTGACCGATTTGCCTGCGGCTGGAGTTGACTGGTCGACCTTGGGATTTCCTGTCTACCCTGTACTGCCATCGAGCGACGGGGATTTTCAGGACTTGCGAGTCGCTGACGTGAGCGTGCGGCAAACCGACTTTGAATCTTCCCCCACGACGGTAACCGTTTCATTCGACGCGATCGGAATGGAAGGGCAAAAAGCCTTTGTGCGTCTCGCAGATGCTGCAACCGGGAACTTGATTGAGGAGCAGGCTGTCGAACTGGGACGTGAGAATGAGTCGCAGGAAGTTCGTTTTCGTTTTCGGCCCGAAGATTCAGGCGTGACTTTTTACAGGGCCAGCGTATTTGTTGAAGATGATCGTGATTGGGGCGAAGGACAGGCACCCGTTAATGACGTCAGTGAAAGAGACGATAGCGACGCGGGGAACAAGAACGACCGAAACCTCAAGACCAGCACAGAGCAGGCGAGCACAGAGCAGGCGAGCACAGAGCAGACCAGCACAGAGCAGACCAGCGCAGAGCAGACCAGCACAGAGCAGGGCAGTCTGAGTCGTCAGTTGCAAGCAAGTTCTGCAGAGGCAACCTTGCTGAATAATCAACGCATCGTCACGGTAGATCGTTCGACCGGACCCTATCGCATTCTCTATCTCGCAGGCCGACCCAACTGGGAGTTCAAGTTTCTCCGCCGCGCCCTGCAGGAAGACGCCGAGGTGCAGTTGGTTGCGCTGCTGAGAATTGCCAACAAAGAACCAAAGTTCAGCTTTCGTGACAAAGCAGTGAACGCCACCAATCCGCTGTTCGCAGGTTTGGGTGAAGACGAAGAGGAAGTTGCACAACAGTACGATGAGCCTGTCATCCTTCGACTCGGAGTCAAGGAGTCCGAAGAATTGAGTGACGGGTTTCCGGAGACTGCCGAGGAATTGTTTGCGTACCACGGGATCATCCTGGACGACATTGAATGCGAGTTCTTTACCCAAGACCAAATGTTGTTGCTACGAAAGTTTGTTGCTGCTCGCGGGGGCGGCCTGTTGATGTTAGGGGGCAGCGAAGCGTTTGATTCCAAAAAGTTTGCAGAGAGTCCGCTTGGCGAACTTTCACCCGTGTATGCCGCTCGATCGAGCAAGCAAAAGATCGCTGGCCCATATAGGGTGGAACTCACCCGTGAGGGTTTGTTGCAGCCTTGGGCGAGGTTGCGGGACACGGAACTGGCAGAACAGGAAAGGATACGTTCGATGCCTTCGTTTTTGACGCTCAATTCGGTGGGTGATGTAAAACCCGGGGCCTCACAACTGGCAACGGTTTCGGGGCCAGGCGACGAATCGGTACCTGCGATGGTTGCCCAGCGGTTCGGCAAGGGACGAACCGCGGCGATTACGCTCGGAGACATGTGGCGTTGGTCGATGAGACGCAACAACACGTTGGATCAAAGTCCCAATGGAACGCAAGTCCGAACCGGGGCTGATGCTATGCTGCGGGACGACCCCGCGCAGGCTTGGCGACAACTTTCGCACTGGCTGGTTAATGATGTGCCCAGACGAGCTGAAGTGCGAGTGGAACGGGGCGATGACCCCAGCCAGCCCGTTACTCTGGTGGTGACGGCTAGAGACGACGAATATCTGTTGCTGGACAACGCTACGGTTGACCTTGAGATCACGCCTGTTGGTGGCGAACCGTTTAACTTGAAAGCAGAAATGGATGGCGATGAGGCTGGTAAGTACGTGGCCACGTACTGGTCTCGTGAACCGGGCGGGTATTCTGTTGAGGCTAAGGTGACAGCGGCTGATGGCACGGAGGTCGGTTTGGCGAACACAGGCTGGACGTCCGAAGCCGGGGCGGCAGAGTTCCGTGACTTGAGATTCAACCGATCACTGTTGCAAGAAATTGCTGAACAGACCGGCGGTGAAGTTGTCAGCGAAGACCAACTGGATCGGTTTGCCGCTGGCTTGCCCGAACGCGATGTTCCACTAACGGAAACCTGGATCTACCCGATTTGGCACCGCCCTTGGGTGATGTTTTTGGCAATGCTTTGCCTTTGTTGTGAATGGGGATTGAGGCGTTGGAAAGGTTTGGCATGAGTTTTATTTACAGAGCGTTCCGTTGGAAGCGATTCAATCCAACGTCGGGCTGCCGCGGTCAGCGAATGGCGTGTCTCGTCATCTCGGTCGCTCTGGCGTGCTTTCCTGCTTTGGCAGTCGGGCAGATCAAAGCGGATGCCGAAGTCCAGAACGCCAAAGATGCTGGTGCTGTACCTGATCAGGGGCAAGCTCAATCAGACGTCTCGTCACAAGGCCAACTGATATTGGTGGTCGGTGCGCCCGGCACCCCTGAGTTCGAGGAGGGATTCCTTGCCTGGTCTCAACGCTGGACGGATGTCGCCCAGCAGTCGGCTCTTTCGTTGCAGACAATCGGTCTGAGTGAAGGGCAGGGTGGGGGCACTGATCGAGAGACTCTCAAACAGGCGTTGATGTCCAGTTCCGCAGAGAAAGTGGCGCCGCTGTGGTTGGTTCTGATCGGGCACGGAACGTATGCCCGTGATATCGCAAAATTTAATCTTCGCGGACCTGACGTATCGGCGAAAGAATTGAATCAATGGCTGAGCACGGCCCAACGACCAGTGGTGATTGTAAATTGCGCATCAGCCAGTGGTCCCTTTGTGAACCGCTTGTCGGGTCCCAAGCGGATCGTAGTGACCGCAACACGCAGTGGCGTTGAGCAGAACTATGCCAGGTTCGGCAAGTATTTTGCTGAGGCGATTGGGTCACCGGACTCAGATCTAGACCATGATGGAGAGGTGTCTGTTCACGAAGCGTTTTTGCGAGCCAGTTCCGGTGTTCGTCTGTTCTATGAATCAGAATCACGACTTGCTACCGAGCATGCGTTGATCGACGATAATGGGGATGGCAAGGGAACGCCCGCTTCTATGTTTCGTGGCGTGCGCCCCAATTCCAAGGCAAAGGATGACGCGGCTCTGGACGGGGCGGCTGCTTTGCGTGTCACACTGGCACCTGCTGGTGGGCGGCTGCCATTCACTCGGCAGGAAATTGCTGATCGTGATTCGATCGAACGCGAACTCGCCTCGCTTCGCGGCAAAACAGACAAGCTTGACGAACCGACTCTGGATGCTGCACTTTTACCCCTGTTGCTTCGCCTGTCAAAAATCTATCAGGCCGCAAATGCAAGGGCTGAGACTGAGTCAGATGAGTGAACCCCCGTCGTCAAGCCAAAACGTAGGTCGGTGAACCACAGGGCGTTGAGGTTCCGGTTTGGCAGCTGTCTGTAGTGGTAAACCCTGCAGGTTGACTTGGCGACAGGACCGCCTGAACACGTTTGCGTGGAGTGTCATGTCAGCAACCGTACCTCTCAGCAACCGTACCTCTCAGCAACCGTACCTCTCAGCAA
>JAPKCI010000387.1 GCA_028823035.1 Rubripirellula sp. | reverse complement strand
TTGGTTGGTGTTTCATTCACATTTCCGACAGTGATGATGAAGCTATCGCTGTAACCCAATCCATTCTGGTCGGTCGCGGTGATGGCCAGGTCAACAGTTGGCTCTGCTTCGAAGTCAAGACTCTGGCCCGCCTTCAGTTTCAATTGGCTACCGACGATTTCAAACCGATTGTCGTTGACAGTCAGAGTGTGTGAATCTGCAGTATCAGGATCGGTCACGCCAAGATTGCCGATGATGGCGGCATCGCTGTTTTCAGCTACCGATGTGTTGTCGAGTGAGATATTGGTTGGTGTTTCATTCACATTTCCGACAGTGATGATGAAGCTATCGCTGTAACCCAATCCATTCTGGTCGGTCGCGGTGATGGCCAGGTCAACAGTTGGCTCTGCTTCGAAGTCAAGACTCTGGCCCGCCTTCAATTTCAATTGGCTACCGACGACTTCGAATCGGTTGTCGTTGACGCTGTAAGTGTGGGAGTCGATCGTGTCTGGGTCGACCGTTTCAAGGTTGCCGATGATTGCAGCGTCGTCGTTCTCTGCGACTGATGCATTATCGGGATCGAGTGTGATGTCCGTTGGTGCTTCATTCACATCTGTGACGGAAACAGTAATCTCTTGTAAATCAAGTCCTCCGGCTCCATCCTCCACCGTGATTTCTACGACAAAAACTGTACCGAATCCGCTGTCGGCCACTTCTTCAAAGTCAGGGGCATTCTGCCAAGTTAGTAAGCCACTTGAGTCATTGACAACGAAAAATGAAGCCTCAGTTCCACCGGTGATACTGAACACTAAATTCTGAACTGGAATGTCAGTGTCCGCAGCAGTTACCATTGTCACATGGGTCGTGTTTTCTTCTACTTCAATTGATGCCGTTGAGTTTCCACCATTTGATGTAATGATTGGATCTGTGTTGCTAACGGACGGTGGTTCGGCTTCCCAAAGAAACGTGTAGGGTTGGTATTCGGCAATGCTTGAAGCGGTCTCGATTGTGTTTCGTTCGGCCCATGTGTTTCCATCCCAGAAAATGTAACCGATCGCACCGTTGCTATCCTGTATGCCCAGCATGAGTTCATCGGTACTTGGATTCGGGGTCAGGGCAATGGAGGCGGCCGGGATTTCCACGATACTTGGAAGCTGAACGGGTGGCGATCCGGATGCCTGTTCCAAAATCACGGTGTTGATCTTATTGGAATCCGTGTCAGCGTAGACAGCGATCAGCGATCCGGACTCGCTTTCAAATGCGATTGCTGCGACAGGAGAATCTGATGCGACTGCATTTGATGTCAACAAGGTCGTGTTCATCCATGTGTCACCATTCCAGACAGTTGTCCACACTTCGTTATCTGTCGTGGTCACGATGGCAGCCGCACGATCACTGTTTGGATCATTGCTCATCATCGTCCATTCAACGATTCCTGACACTTCTGCAGGTGCTGCGATCGAATTCGTGGATGACCATGCGTTAGCATCCCACGTCTTGTAGTGGAGGTTCGTATCACCATCGCCGAAAATGACAATGGCATCACCGCTTTGGCTCTCATGAATTACGTTGGCATCGTGTATGTTATCGGTCGGCACTGTTTCAAGCAGCTGTTCTGAGTGCCACGCGTCACCATTCCATAGGATTGCCACATCTGAATTGGTGTTACTGAAAACCAGAGAGATTGTGTCATCAACTGGACTTGCTGTGAGCTTTAAACTGTCAACATCGGACGAGTTACCACTGGGAATGTTCTGGATGGTGCTCCAGTTTGTTCCGTTCCACGTGCTAAAAGAAAGGGGTTGTGGTGCACTTGAGGGGTTGGACCAGACGAGCATTGCATGACCACTTTGTGTCTCGTACTGCACATCGAAGTTCCACATCGGTTCGCTGATTGTTGCGATGGTTCCAAGTGAGAGTGACTCCCAGTTGTTGCCATCCCACATGGTTCCCGAGACAATTCCATCGCCATCGACGCCCACGACGATTTTTTCATTCCGGGTAGTAGCTTCAGCAGCACGAATGATCACCCAATTATTTCCCGAACTCAGTGTCTGTGGAGTCGAGAAATTGGTTCCATCCCACTCGCTGATGTTGGGCACATCGGAACCATCTGTTTTCCATATCGCGACTGGTCCGTTGCTCGATACGAATTCGTAGGCACCGATATCCGGGTTCGTATCCCGGAGTATGTTTCTCTGGTCTACTGTGGGTGCGGCATCGACAGTACCTGAGTTAATGGCAGTGCTGCCCGAAAGCAGCGCATGCGTTGCAGTAAGACCACCATTGTTAGCGAGCGGTCTGAGGGTAGACGAAAATTGCGTTGCGTTCTGTTGGTCCCCGATGTTGGCAGTGAAGGCCGTGCTGCCATCTTCGATATTGTATCCCAGAGAATTGAGCAGAACGTTGGCATTGCCATCGGTATTGCCGACGAGGATCGTGTTTTTTAAATTGACGGTTCCAAGACTAGTGAGTGCATAGACCGCAGAGCTATCCGTGTTCTTGACGATGGTCGCATTTGTTATGTCTATGTGACCCTCGGTGAAAATGGCCGCACCTTTGTCAGCTGCGTTGCCACTTAGTGTAGTGTTCACGAGGTCGAGACCATTAGCCGCTGTGTTGTAGATGCCACCACCGGATCCACTCGTTGCGTCGTTGTTGCTGAATGTCGAGCGACTGACAGAAGCGGTGCTGCCCGCGTTAGAAAGTCCACCGCCACTGATGAGGGTAGTGTTGCTGTCGATTGTGACATCCGTCAGGGTGATCACGCCAGAAGCAGAGTTGTGGATTCCCCCACCAAGGTTGTGAGCGGTGTTCGCAGAGAGGATGACGTTATTAAGTACAAGCGCTCCTTCGTTAAAAATCGCGCCTCCATTGGCGGCTTCACTCTCGGTGATGTGTACATTGGTGAGTTTTAGCGTGCCGTTAGTGTTGCGGATGGCGCCGCCGTCGCTATCTACACTGCGCCCTGTTTGGAGCGTCAAATTCGAAATGTTGACCGTAACGTTACCAATGATGTCAAAGATGCGATCGATTCGGTTTGCATCAATAAAAGTCTGGTCGATCCCAGCACCGATGATGGTCAAGTCGGTCGTGATATCGAGGTCGCCTTCCCATCCGAAATCTTCGTCTGGGCCACCATTGTCAAGTTGATAGGTTCCCGTCAGAAGACTGATGGTTGCACCAGGCCCCTCTGCCGTTGCCAAGAAAAGTGCCTCTCTTAATGTTGTTAAGCCATCAATGGAGTTAATCGTGTCATCGAATCCATCGGCTTCATGGATTGTGAGCTTGTTAATCCATGACTGTTGAACGACCTCGCTGAAAATGGTGGCGTGTTCAATTGAGCCATGTTCGTACTCAAGAACCCAGTCGCCACCGTAGCTTGCATGACCTGTTTCGTCCGTGCTGGCCGAAACATCGGCATCCGTCAGTGTGGCGATAGCGTTGACAAGGCTTTGCCCCTGTTCACTGCTGGCAAGTTCACAGCCATAAAACAGAATGTCAGCGTCCGAGTGGAATGCTTGTTGCCATGAGGCAATTGGCCCTGCGTATCCATTCAGGTTGGAGTCGCTCAACCACAGGTCACCAAGTTTGATTGCTCCATTCTCCGAATGCGATACGATGTGCAGTGCTGTGATTCCGGCCTTTGAATCGAGTAGATCGGTGATCTGTCCGATACCATCTTGGTTTGCATCGAGGATCAGGATCTCGATGTCTCGATCTGACTGATCGAGGTCGTCCAGAAGTTGTTCGATGTCCGAGACGGTGGGGTCAATAATGACGATCTCAGACGGTGCTGCCTGAGCGATAGTTGTTGCTGTCAAGTTATCCAATACCGAGCTCACCGCTTCGGTGCCGGCGATGTCAGGCATGGGTGTGGCCACTTCCTGGCCTTCAGCAAGCATGCTGGGATCGAGGGGCGTTGCGCTGTAGAGAATGCGTGGCTCCAGCAGACTGAGCTGCAGCGGCTGATCGTGACGTGTCGTAGCTATGATGGCGCGTATGCCATTGCACTTCGTCGCGTCAGCGGCGATCAGCCAGCGGTGCCACCATTGTTTGATTCGCGTGGGCATCAAATCGTTTTCCGGTCGATCCCTGGCGGGGGTGGGACGTCGGAGCAGCGGCCAGGATTCCAATTTAACTCTAGGGAACCCCTTGGAAGCGAGCTGAAACATCACTCTGGCAAGATCGAAAGGATAGAGCCTTCGTTCTGGTTATCTGCTTTGGGATGACTTTGACGGTCCGATTTCAGTCCGAGGTAGGTAATTCATACGAAGTAACTATTTATACTCCGCAGACGTTGCCGATTCTCCTTGAGCAGCTTCCTGTAACGATCAGAGGGATTCTGCGGTTGTTGACATTGGCTGAGACAATGGACTGGAAGAGAAAATGTCCTGGATTGGGAGATCGCAATGTCTTCACAAACGCGTGAAATACCGCGTTTTCTTTGCGTTCGTGGTTGCTTGGTTTTTCCATGCGACGGGCTTGTCTCAGCCTCCAGTTAGTACAGATACACCCGTTGGGATCGAAAAGGCGGTGTTGGCT
>JAPKCI010000386.1 GCA_028823035.1 Rubripirellula sp. | reverse complement strand
TCATCGCTGCGTTACATTGTGGCTTGTGTCCTGCTGCGAATCATCCTAACCGAACTGGATCGAGAAATCGCTGGTCCCGGTTGGTGCGTGAATGCCGATGGCCTGGGAAGTCGCCAGCGAGCGATGGAAACCGCACAGCATCGGGACAGATTGCCTAAGAACCAACCGGCTGAGATTACGATGTTTCAGATTTCGGAAGTGCAAGAATCTCCTGTATTTAACGGTCGGCGGAGTTTTTTGACCCTACGGTCACTGGACGTGTCCCTGTCGGACGTCTTCGTCGCGAATCGCACACCTCATAAATTCCAATCGCCGCGTTAGATCGTGCACATCGGATCCGCCGACATGGATCAATTCAACAGGACTCATGGCTCCTTCCAGTTCCTGCTCTTCGCCTGAGAATATGACGCTTGCGGCGCGGCGAATCGACACACGATCAATCAGCGGAAGCTGTTTCACAATATCCATCCCCGCATTTGCCATCTCGCCCGACTTTAGAAAGGCACTGATGTCGGCGAGGCCTCCTGCTCCAATGACACAACATGAAATCGTTTCACGATGTACATTGATAAGCAGTGTCTTCAGAACCGTTGCGTCAATTTCATCAGTGACAACCAGCAGAGATTGTTCGCTCAAGGAGACGGATTCCAGAACCGGAACCCAGGATTCCAGTGGATCGCACTCCCCCGCAGGTAATCCGAGCACGCGTGTCTGTGTCAGTGTGCATTGTCCACCAGGCTCACTGAGAAACCCCGGCGCGCTGGCCCCACCAAGCAGAAGTCCCTCGCAACGTTCAACATGGGTGTCAAAACCGGTACCAGCAGTGCACCAGAGGAAACGGGAATCTGGCACGTCACTGAGCAAATCGGCAAGCAATTGTTCCAGATCCGCGAACGTACGGGACGTTACGTCAGTGCGGTTGCTCATCAGAGTCCTCTCGTGAAATGTGGAAATTCATTCCAGTAATGGGTTGTCCTCAGGAGTCCTGCTGGCTCAGTTCATCGCTGCGTTACATTGTGGCTTGTGTTCTGCTGCGAATCATCCTAACAGAACGGGATCGAGAAATCGAGGGCATCAGCAAACAAACAGAGCGGGAACTCATTGAATGCCAGATGAGGATCAGGGTTTCGCTGGCCTTCGGATTCAACCGATGCCATCAGGCGTGTGAGACATGCTTGTGCATCATCGATCGTTACGTCGTACTTTGACGCGAGACTCTCCACCTCCGTCGCCAGAGCCGGTATCAGCGTATTTTCAGCATTGGTATCGGCTTGCCGGGCCATCGATTATTCATTCCTCGTCGATTGGTTCCATGGAGACAACCCCAGATTATACGCGGCTGCTCGACAGACAAAGTCCCCCTGTAAAAGATTATTGGATCGCACAAGCTGTTCATCAATACAGAGCCAACTTCAACCTGCACCCGACAAACCAACATTGTGCTCGCGTTCCATCAGATCTCGCGGTTGCCACAAGGCTCAACCGGCCGACCATGGATACATCCCGATTTTGTTGGGGGGGGGATTGTCGGGTGTCGGATTCGGTTCAGGTCGCGAGGCTCATTGCCTTGATCTGGCGCAATACTCGTCGAACTTCATCCGTTGGCGACAGTAAAGCGGTTCGAAACGTATCAACCCAGGTGTACTGCTTTACGTTCATTGCCTTGCATTTTATGCTCACGAAGGCACCAGCTTCGCATGACTGCTTCCATTGAGTTAGTGCTTCTTTTCTTTTAGACTTGTATTGAAAAGCAGATTACCATCAGTGATAGAAAGCCATGAAAAGACGCACCTTCCTCAAGGGAGCCGGGGTTGCCTTGCTCCTTCCCTGCATGGAGAGCTTGGGGCAAGTTTCCGACGGGGATTCGCCGCGCCGCCTGCTCACGATCGTTAATCACCTCAGCTTTTATCAGCCCGAGTTGATCCCTCAGGCGGACGGCGCATTCACGAAAGCGCCGCCCTTGCTGAACGAGTTGTCCGATCACTTGGACCACCTGAAGATTTTCAGCGGGATGGACAATCCGGCTGTGCAGAACGGTTTCGGGCATACGCCTTGCGTGGGCATTCTCTCCGGTTACTTCAACAAGCTGCACCGCAAGAACCGGCTATCGATTGACCAAGCGGTAGCCGATCTGATTGGGGGCGACACGCGTTTCAAGTCACTGGTCTTTCAGGCAGGAGAAAACCTTAACTTCTCCCAGATCTCCTGGGACAAGCACGGATTGCCGGTTAAACAGGTCGATTCGCCCCGCAGGATTTTCAACCTGCTTTTCCAGGTCAACGAAAACGAGAAGACGCAACAGCAAGTACTCGCCGAAGACCGCAGCATTCTCGATGCGGTCCTCGCCCAGGCTAAGTCAATGGAGAAGCGTCTCAATGCCAGCGACCGGGCGAAGATGGACGAGTATCTCACCTCGGTTCGCGAAGTGGAGCAGACCGTGAAACGTCGCGCCTACTGGGCCGACCGCTCCAAGCCGCAAGTGAATTACGAAATCGAGGACTTCAACCGCAAGTCGGTGGACGACTATGTGGGCACCTTGCTGGATCTTGCCGTGCTGGCCCTGGAAACCGATTCGACGCGTGCGGTCACGGTGCAGATTCCATTCTGGGAAGGCTTCAAGGAGTCGGACCTCAGCGGTAACTACCACGACCTTTCTCACCACGGCCAGAAGCCGGAGAAGATCGAGAAGTTGCTCATGCTGGAGCATGCAATTCTCAAGCGGATCAACACTTCGCTCAGCACGATGAAGCAGCGCTCCGTAGGAAACAGCTCCCTGTTCGATCAGACGACCACGCTCCTGACCGCCTCCATGGGCAGTGCCAACTCTCACAATTTCGACGACCTGCCAGCCCTGGTGTTTGACGGCCGCATGAAGACCGCCGGCCATCGGCAGAAGAAGGACGTACCGATGAGCAACCTGTACCTCGGGCTGCTCCAACTATTCGGGGCCGAACACGACCGTTTCGGGGAAAGCACCGGAGCCTTCGAGGTATTGTCATGATACGGCCGCATTGGATAATACTGCTGGTTTGCTTTCTCGTGCCGGCGACGCTCCGCGCGGAACCCAAACTGGACCAATTCTTCGCCCAAAACTGCGTCAAGTGCCACGGCCCTAAAAAGCAAAAGGGCAAGGTCCGGCTCGACAAGCCAGTTGGCGCCTTGTTCGCCGATGAGGAGTTGCTGGAGACCATTGCTACCGTGCTCGAGGCTGGCGAAATGCCGCCGGAAGAGGCGCCGCAACCTGAAGCCGATGCAGTCGCCGAGGTCGTGCAGATGCTTCAGAAGCGAATGCTCACCCAGCGTCCGGTCAATCCCCTCAAGCGGCTCACTCGCGCTGAGTACACCAATACGATGCGCGATCTCTTCGGCGTGGATTTTGATTTCACCGGTTTACTACCTCCCGATCACGTCGAGCACGGCTTCGACAAGTTTGGCGAGGCACACCTGATGTCGCCGCATCAGGTGATGGCCTACCTCAAGACGGCTCGCTTCATCGCCGAGCGGTTGTTGCCGGATGCCAAACCGAAGACAAGGACGTGGGAATTCGACGCGCGACATTTTCACGGCAGCAAAAACTTCGCGACCGGCGGGGGTGGGGATTACCGCGATGGGGACGACTATGTTCTCACGGGATTTCGTCCCTACCGCAGCAATCTGCATTTCTCCATCGATCCGGAGAGCCACCAGCAATTTGCCGTTCCCGCCTTCGGGGTGTACCGGCTCGAAGTGAAGGCGCATGCGGAGAAATCCGACGAAGGCGAGATCGTCGGGATCAATCTCGGCGACGGGCGTCATCCGACCAGCTTTCGGAATATCCGCCGAATCCCCATGCAGCATGGCTCAAAAGGTTTTACGACCGAGCTCACTCTCAAGGCGGGCGATCAGCTGGCCTTCACCTTCGATAGCGCCCGCGTTCCGGGTAGGAGTCTTGAAAAGAAACCACACAAGGGCCCCGCCATGCGGTTCTCTCATCTGAGCGTGACCGGCCCATTGACGAAGCAGTGGCCGACCGCAGCGATGGAGTCCATCCTCCCCAAGCCGAACATGAAGCCGCGGGAGCTGGTCGATCACATTGCGTTGTTGCTCACGCAGCGGCCGCTGGCGGCGGAGGATCGCAAAGCATTTGTCGAGATCGCGCGGAAGCAGGAGAAGTCCGGCGCCTCGATGACCGCCACTGCCCGCAGCGTGCTGATCGCGCTGTTGACCTCTCCGCACTTCATCTACAAGGCCGAGTCGCCTGTGTTAACCAACGTAGAACGAGCGCACCGTCTGTCCTATTTCCTTTGGAATTCCGTCCCTGACGCCGAACTTCTGAACGCTGCCAGGTCTGGGGCCCTGGGCAAGGATTCATCGGCCGAGGTGGAGCGGATGCTGGGGGACGCCAGGGCCGGTCGCTTCATCGACGACTTCACCCGTCAGTGGTTGCAACTCGACAAGGTGGACGGCTTCGGGCCGGACGTCCGTGTGTTCAAGAACGTGCGCCGCATGACGGTCGATTCCATGGGGCGCGAAGGCCGTGAGCTCTT
>JAPKCI010000106.1 GCA_028823035.1 Rubripirellula sp. | reverse complement strand
GGATTGTAGGGTTGAGGATTGTAGGGTTGAGGATTGTAGGGTTGAGGATTGTAGGGTTGAGGATTGTAGGTTGGTTCGGTGGGATGTGGTTTGCATGGGCGATAGTTCCCATCATGGCTGAGGTAGGCCAAAGCATCACGTAGGGATGATTGACTCAGGTCGGCAGTTGCTGTTCAGGAAAGAGTGGTTGTATTGGTATTGGTATTGGTTTCAGGAACCCTGTGATGGGAGACTTGATCAGATGTGGTTGCGAGTTGCCGGCGTTGTTCTCGGTCTCGTAAAATCGCTTCGCCGGCACCACGTCCTACGGCCCAGAACAAAGCTGGACGCACAAAAAATTCAGCCAAAGTACTGGTGATCAATCCACCCACGATGACTGTTGCGATCGGGTATAGGATTTCTTTGCCTGGTTCGCCCGCCGCTAAAGCAAGTGGAACCAGCCCGATCCCGCTTGTCAGTGCCGTCATGACCACGGGTGCCATGCGTTCTTGACCCGCGCGTTTGACCATCTCTCGCGTCCATGATTCACCTTCGTGCTCGACGAGGTGCAGATAGTGATTTAACAACAGGATCCCATTGCGACTGGCGATTCCACACAGTGAAATGAAACCGACCATGGCTGCGATGGTCAGGTTCTGGTCGGTCAGAATCAAAGCCATCACTGCCCCAATGAACGCGGTGGGCAGCGCAATGAGTACCTGGAATGAAAAGTTTGCGTTGCCAAATAGGGTGTAAAGCACAAGGAACATTCCCAGCAGGGCAACGGATGCCAGCAAAGTAAGTCGACGGGACGCGGACTGCTGGCTCTGGAATTGGCCACCGTATTCAACGAAATAACCTGGTGGGTATTGGAAATCCTTCAAGCGTTCCTTGATTTCACTGACCACATCAACGACGCCACGGCCAGAGACATTTGCCTGCAACACGATCCGCCGTCGTACCTGTTCGCGTTTGATGGTGTTGGGGCCGCTGCTCTCATAGATGTTCGCCACCGATTCGAGTGGAACGGTTCCGCCATCGGGCAGCGTCACAGCCAAGCGTCTTAGCTTCTGCTCGTCTTCACGGAATCTTTCGTCCAGCCGCAGCACGAGGTCGAAAGTGCGTTGGCCAATCAGTACCTGGCTGACGACTTGCCCATTCATCGCAGTTTCGACCATTTCCATGACAGTTGCCGGCTGCAGGCCATATTGGATCAGGGCGGGTCGGTCGAGTTCGATACGGAGTTGTGGAATGTTTGTTTGTTGCTCAACCATCAAGTCGGTAACACCATCAACACTTTCGATTTCCCGTTTCATCTCATCGGCTTTTCGCCGCAGCACATCGAGGTCGTCACCGAACAACTTGATGCCAATTTGGGCTTTGACACCAGAGATCATATGGCTGATGAGGTGTGCGATTGGTTGCTCAGTGCTAGAGACAACACCTGGGATTTCAGCCATCGCATTGCGAATCTCTTCGATGGTATCTGCGCGATCCGCCCGCGAATCGATCTCAAGTACCAATTCACTGACGTTGACTTCTTCGGCGTGTTCATCCAATTCGGCTCGCCCGGTGCGTCGCACCAGAGTCTTCACAGCATCAATGTCCAGCAGTCGACGTTCGATCGAGGCACCAATACGATTACTGGTTGCCAGGGAAGTACCTGGAGCCAGCAATGCGTTGACCTGGACCGAGCCTTCGTTGAAGGGTGGCAGGAAGTCTCGCTCGAGTGAGTAGAGTGCTGTGGCTGCGAACAGGACCAGAACCCCAGTGATCCCCAGTACTGGTCCAGACAGACGCGTGCTGAAGCTGATGGCAAACCCCGCCAGCTGTTTCAAGACCAGGACCAGTCTGCCTTCACGGGCCTCTTCACCTCCCAAACACAGTTCAAGGACCTGAATGGATACCCACACAATTGGGGTGGTGATCAGGATCAACCACCAAGGATTTTCCGGCACACTGAAAGGCAAATTGAATGTTGTGAGGATCCGAGGAATGACCCAGTAGAACATCAAACAGGCGATTCCGAATGCCAGCAGGGGTAGCACCAGTTGCCATGCTTTTTTACCAACGAGTAAGAGTGAAGCAAGGGCCGGTGTGACAGTGAGAGAAACAGCCAGCGAGGCGATCAGCGATACGACGTATCCGGTCGCCAATGGAACAAACAGTTTTCCCTCCATACCCTCGAGTGCGAACAGTGGGATGAACACGAGCACAACAATGGCAGTTCCGTATACGATCGAGCTTCGGACTTCCGTGCTGGCATCCAATACCACGCGAAGTGTGGCGATCGGTTTCTCCCGTTTCCTGTTTTCCCGCAGTCGTCTGAAAATATTTTCAACGTCGACAATGGCATCATCCACCAATTCGCCGATCGCGACCGCGATTCCACCCAGGGTCATTGTGTTGATTGACAGTTCGAAGGCCGCGAACACGCAAGCGGTTGCGACAATCGAAAGTGGGATTGCAGTGAGTGTGATGAAGGTTGTGCGAAAATTCAGCAGGAATAGAAACAGGATCAGCAGGACCAGTACGCCGCCGTCGGCCAAAGCCTCAATGACATTCTCGATCGCTCGATCGATAAATGACCTTTGTGAGTAGACGTTCATGATTCGAATGTCGGGTGGCAACGCGACACGGAGTTCAGTGAGAGCCTGCTTGATCGCTTCGTCCACCGCTCGGGTGTCGCTGCCGGGTTGTTTGTTGACCGTCAGTACGACGGCGGGACCGCCGTTCAGCCCTGAATCCGTGCGGACGTAGGCAGCGGCGTCGCCCCGTTTGACCTGAGGGGCGGTTTCAATGCTGGCGACGTCAGCCAGGGTGATCGAGCGTTCCTCACGTTTGGCCAACACGACTTGTCGAAGATCATCCAGGCTTGAAACCCGTCCCAGACCACGGACCAGTATTTCATTTGATCCGCGGTCGTCGAGGTAGCCGCCAGTGGCGTTGAGGTTGGAGGATGCGACGGCCTTGTGAACCTCGTCCATGGTCAACCCAAAGCCCCGCAGGGCGTCGGGATCGACCAGCACCTGGTATTGCATTCGACCACCGCCCATGGTGAATACCTGGGCAACACCGGGGATGGTCAGCAGTCTTTGACGGACGACCCAGTCTGCGAGCGTGCGCACTTCCATGTCCGGAGTCTGCCCACCGTCGCTCCACATTCCGTACATCAGAATTTGGCCCATGATCGATGAAATGGGAGCAAGCGTTGGCTGGGACCCGATGGGTAGTTGCTCAGCGGCCAATTGCAGTCGTTCGGCGACGACTTGGCGGTCGTTGTAGAGGTCGGTGTCCCAATCGAATTCCACGTAAATTACTGAAATACCGCTGCCGCTGCTGCTGCGGACCGCGATCACGCCACTGGCACCGTTGAGCGCCGTTTCCAAGGGGAACGAAATTAGAGCCTCGACCTCTTCTGGCGCCATTCCCGCTGCTTCGGTGATGACAACGACGCGAGGACGATTGAGATTTGGAAAGACGTCTATAGGAAGTCGCATGGTCTGCCAAATGCCGCAAACCAACATGATCGCGGCCAGTGATAACACCAGCAGGCGATTGTTCAGCGAGAATGAGATGATTCGGTCCAGCACGTGGCTTCCCCTCTTCAGGATTGTTGCTGATGCAGGTCAAAACGCTAGTGCGAGTGGCCCGCGTGGGGATCAATGGCACCACCAGATTGGTTCTTCAGAACCATCTGCAACTGGTGGGCGCCGCTGATGGCAATCGATTGCCCTGGCCAAACCTGGCCGTCGTTAGCGATGGCCACGTTCACGGAATCTCGTCCCGTGACATGAATCGGAACCCGATCAAAGTGATCACCGTTTTCGACAAAGACGTAACGCTCGGGGCCTTCTTCCGCCACTGCCTCTTTAGGAACGACGATCGCGTTCTGGATTTGTGATTGCGGCAGCCGAATGGTCAGTCGTTGACCTGGTTTATAGACCCAGCTGATGTATCGTCTGTCACCCCGGGTGTCGGTTCGTGCGATTTGGTTATCCAGGGCAATGTAAAATGGCAGGACACGCGATTGACGGCCCACCTCAGTACCGATGTAAACCACCTGAAGTCCTTCCACCAGTTCTTCTTTGCCCCCGGCAGAACCGAACACAGCCTGCACACCGATGGCGTTATCAGAGGCCATGCGTAATGCTTCACCGTCTTGCTGGAACGCTTGGCCTTCGATGAGGATCTGACTGTAATCTGACAACTGCAGTAATTCCTGTCCGGCGTTTACACCTTGGCCCCGACGAACTTCCAGTTCGGTTACCAGAAAAGAAGCTGCAATGTGAGCGGGGTGAGGCAGTTGCGATGGCGGTTGGGTAGTCGAAACTAATCGGTCGTCTCCACGGGCAGTCGGGTGGTGTGGAACTTGGCTCAAAGCGCCATGATGGAGCGATTGATCCGCATGCAACGAAGGTGAATAGACAATCACTTCGCGAACTAATCTACGTGTCGTTTCGATATCCTCGATCTGTTGTTCCGAGAGTCCATGCAATAACAATGTCTGACGTGCCGCACGGACTCCAGCAAGTAACTTGTCTCGCTCGTAGCGACGGGCCAGCAGGGACTTGACGGCAATTGCGCCGCTGCCTGCCACGGCAGAGAGGCGTTCGATTTCTTCGAGTTCGATGTCGAGTTCACCAAGTTTGGTTAAAAATGTTTCCTGTGTCTTTACCAAATCCTGATGCGTCAATCGTAGGGAAAACAGCGGTTCGTTGCTTTCGATAAGTTCGCCGCGAGTGACATAGATCGCATTCAATACACCGGTCAACGGTGATGTCACAGCGATGTGGGTGCGACCTGGCCAACTGGAAATCACTCCCGGCACTTCCACGTACTTTGTATAGACACCCACGGTTAAGGGAGCGATTTCCAGATTCATGTTGGCTCTGGCCTGTGGGCTCAGTTCAACTGAGTCAGCATCGTCATGTGCTTCATGTCCTTCGTGTGCATGATCATCGTGCGACTGGCCCTCATCGTCAGCGCCATGTGCGCCGTGATCATGATCGTCGGTGCCTGCTTGATCCTGTTTGGCAGCAGTCCAACCCCATTTCGCAGGCATGTCGGTAAATGCATACAATCCGAGCGGAATAGCAATAGCGATGGCAGCGAACGTGAGCAACACATTACGCAAACCATTGAACCAGGTTTTTGATGATGACATCATTCGGTTCCTTTCCCAGTCGCCGCCGGCGCGAACATGGGGCGACCATTTCCGAGGAAATCAGTCGTTAAGTGAGACATGGCAAGTATGAAAGACTTAGACACAGAGAATGCTGTGATACTTTAGATTTGCCACGAGCAGTGCATCGCACACAGTGATCCGGCATCCATGCTGGAATGAATTTTGTGTTGGTTGGCAATGTCAGACGCCTGCGGTTCGCCGCAAAGAAGTTGGCATTGTGCGAAACGCTCGGCGGGAAAAAGGCGTCGGAGTTCTGTGCCAGACTCCTTTGCACTGGTTGCAATGAAACTGCAATGCAATTTCGAACAGCACCCCGGAGTCTGCTGTGAACAGGGTGTAGGGCTATCGCAGCAGGTTTGCCCAGACATGAACACCTCCGGCGACAACGCGTCACACTTAATCTCAGTTGGTGCCGCTGACCGTTGGTCGGATTGATGATCACCATGCTGGCATCCTGCATGGCTACTTGCGGTCCCGCGATGGTGACTTGGCTTCGTTGCGGTCGGCTTGGATGCGGTCGGCTTGGATGCGGTCGGCTTGGATGCGGTCGGCTTGGATGCGGTCGGCTTGGATGCCCAAGTTCCCTGATCGTTGGGGGCAATCTTGTGATGGCTGCATGAAGTCTTCGACCCAACTGGACACTGCTGGATCAAGTCGTGGTCACTGCAACAGGCATGCATCAACCCGCATCCAAACATCGAATGGACGAGAAGGGTCATTGCTGTACTGAGTTTGCAGGCAATGGCGGTGCGACTTTGAAGAGACCACATGCACGTATTATCGGAATGCTTGCTATCGCTTGAACAGGTGCAAGTTCGGATCTTCCCTAGAATTGTTTGCCGACGTTGATCGAGTTTTACGTTTTTGGGAGGTTTTTAAGCATGGAAGCTTGGTGGGCTCAGTCAAAAAAGCTAGTCAAACGCCGCGTCTGAGCGTGTTTTACCGGCCAATTTGGACAAGACACTTGGTCTGGACTGGTTGGTCATGTCCTTTTTTACAACGCAGTATTACTCGTTTACCTAATCGTTAAAAATCGGTACAGGCAATGTGATCACTCTTGCAATGTGGTCTTTTCCGTAACCTGAGCGTTGGCTGGCTATTGTCGTAGCCATGCAATTGGCAGTAGGTGATCGCTGCTGCGATCGGCTTTGGATTGCAATTGGACTCCGGATTGCCTTAGACCATTGGAAAGCAGCAGCTTTATCAACGCTAGCGGCATGGCAGTTTCGTTTTGCAGCAGCAGTTGCTTGTACTCGCGGAGGTCGGCGAACTCGCGACCGTCGGGATGAACCTGGATTCGCCAACGCTTCAACATTGTTCCAACACCCCCACCACGAACAGTCGATCAGATGGCACAACGATCACTTAGATAACAAGAGTGAGGAATCAACCAAATAGCGGCATCATTCGTCCGATATCGTCTTGCGCGACGACTTCCCAGGTCGCCACGTTTGGCGTAAGTGTCGCCACCGGCAAGGTTCAATTCGAAGCCGCCAGCCTGCAAGCGAGTGGACCTGTCTCGGGGGCTCCCGGACTTGCAGTCGATGCCACTCCATCTCGTGACCACTGCGGCAAGAACGTTCAGATTTTCGCTGGCAAAACCACCATCGAAATGCGTTCTTGAGAACCCGACTACGACGGAATTCATGCCGTCTTTGTCGAACATGTTTGGCTCACCAATCGATCCATCAGTAACAGGGCAGTGAATGAATGGAGTGGCATCTTATCCAATGCCGAACCAAAAGACGCCAAGCTTGACTGGATACTGGTGCGATGAGCATCTACGATGAGATAGCGAATGGAGAATAGCGATGGCGTTACGTTCTCTCTGAGTGCCGATTCTTTTGGTTTCCGTGCTGAGACATATTTGCGCACGTTCATCTGACCTGCATGTTTCGGCACCCAGCAACCTCAAGGTTCTTGCCATGAATTCGAGTTTGGATTTGGTACGTATCGGCATGATCGCTCTGATCGTAATTGTTTGCTTTGAATGCATCGGTGTTGCGCAGCAGCCGGCGCACTGTGACATTGCTTACGATGATGAACACGCATCGCAGTGCGTTGACGTCTATCTGGCCAAGTCCGATGTTCTTACACCGGCAATGATCTATATTCACGGCGGTGGTTGGCGTGCCGGTTCGAAACAAAATATTCCGAGTTGGCTGAAGTCTTTTGTTGCCGAAGGGAAACTTTCAGTGGTTGCAGTTGAGTATCGGTTTACGGATGTGGCGACTCATCCGGCTCAGGTCAACGACTGTTTGCGGGCCGTCCAGTTTGTTCGCCAGAACGCCGCAAAATGGAATATCGATCCTGAACGTCTGGGCGTGACCGGCGGTTCGGCCGGCGGACACCTGTCTGCGTACGTTGCAGTGCATGGCGATATAGCGAACGCTGAGTCCGATGATTCGGTCGAGCGACAATCGTCGCGTGTGGCTTGTGCTGTCAGTTTCGCCGGTCCCACGGACTGGTCGCTGCTTGGAAGTATCAAGCACGTCCATCCAGCGTACCGACAGTTGATCGGGTACGAACCGGGTACTCCCGCTGCAGAACTGAAGGCCAGTTTAGTCACCGATGTCTCGCCGATTTCATTTGTCAGCAAGGACGACCCACCAATCATGCAGGTGCACGGCGACAAGGACGACATCGTTCCGCTAAAACACGCATCGAACCTGCATGAGAAACTCGAATTGGCCGGCGTGAAAACTGAACTGGTCATCGTCGCTGGCGGCAACCACGGCGTAGCAGGTGCCGGAAATGAAGTAAGCAAGCGTCCTACTGAATTCGTCCAGCAACATCTACTCAAGCCTTAATAGAGTATTCGTCGTTTGTTGTGGATGGTGTTGCAGATGGAAAATCGACTTTGATTCTCTTGGATCAAGAAGCATGAGAGCCCTTGGACGAAATTGATGATCGCCCTCGGATCTTTCGTGATGTTCGCAGCAGCGTGTATTTGTTCGACACGGTAGTTGGGACAGAAACATAGTCGGTGTTGAAGAAACCGAATCGGTCCGATTTTAGACTTGGAATGCAGGACGTCCGGGGCTGAAAGGAGCCGCAGCGGGGTCTCTTTCATGTTCTTCAATTGAATATTTCGCAGGTAACCGTGGCGCCACCTGCTGTACTGCATTCCGCTGGGGATGTTGACGTGCCGTCGTGCTTGATTTGTAGGGCGCAGTAGGGCGACCACGCGACTTGTTGCACTCGGTCCGAGTTCTTTGGAATGAATCTTGATTGTCGCGGCACCAGACGTGATTGGTGGTGGGGCAGCAACCACAAGAGAGCCCGAGGTGGGCTGCAAGGGTAATCGAGGGTCGACAGGGTGAATTTGGGTCTTTGACAATCTGACATCAACGAGAATCACGGTCACTTATGTGGTACTTTAATGGGCAGAAACAGTACAAATGGAGTTGGTGTGCGACACAGTGAAGTCATCGTTGCTATCGCTGTGAACGTGCCCGCCAGAGTCAACAGTGTCTCCAGTCGGATGTGTTTGCGCTGCGCACTTTAACCGCGAAGGTGATGCTTTCGAAGATTCCGCAGGCAGAATTTGTAAACGATAAGGAATGGATCTAATGGGACGAATCAAGTTCATGATCGTGGGTAGTCTGCTCGTTTTTTCGGCGGCCGCTTTTGGTGTTGAGTCCGATGAACGCTACCCCAATCCGATTAAGTTGGACGTGCCGCACATTTTGATGGACGAATCCGTCAAGTACGACTACCCGATCGTTTATGTACGCGTACCACGGAAGGGAGACGATGTCACTTCGTTGTGGCCGGAGATTGCGCATCCCGTTCGATTTGATCCTGGCGGTGACTTGATGCTTTTGAGCCCTGATGGCAAAGAAGAGGTGTTGGTTCGCGGCGGTGCCGGTTCGGTGACAGATCCGGTGGTTTCGCTTGACGGCGAGTGGGTGATCTACTCGCGAATTCACGACATGACGGTCAATTGGGCAGGCAGGTATCCCAAAGGCGGGGCCGATATATACAAACTTCATTTGAAAACCCGCAGAGTGGTTCGTCTCACAAAGCAGGAGTTCACCCCCAATACAGGCATGGCCGCCTGGTCGCAGGATTATCGCACGCAAGAAGACGGCAAGAATCACATCGACTACGGCGTTTTTAACGTGGGGCCGTTTCCGCTTCCGGACGGACGCATCGTGTTCACCAGCAACCGCGACGCATTCCGGCCACCTCAGCACAATGGGCCGACGCTGCAACTGTTTGTGATGGATGACGATGGGCGAAATGTTGAGTGTATCGGGCATTTGAACATCGGTATGGCTTTGCACCCCATTGTGCTCAAAGACGGGCGAATCGTGTTCAGTTCTCTGGAATCGCAAGGGTTGCGGAATGGCATTCTGTGGGGACTGTGGTCGATCAATCCTGACGGCACTAATTGGGGGCCAGTGATCAGTGCCTTCGACACGGGGAACGCTCCCAACGCATTTCACTTTCAGACGCAAATTTCCGATGGGTCGATTGTTGCCGAGGAATACTACAACCTGAACAACAGCGGATTCGGCGCTTATCTGAAATTACCTGCTGAGGTAAAGGCAGGCTATCCAGCGTTTGGGCCAGGCGACCGCGGCGACCCACGAAATCCGCCGCTACGATTCGGCCGGCATTACAACTCTAAGCCTAAGCTGTACCGGTTGCCCTTCAGTCCTTATGGCATCGAGTCGTTCACGCGGTTCGCCAATAATGGCGAAGGTCCCGCAGACTACTCTCGGCTGGAAGATCGCCAATCCGCTGCAGTGGGAAAATTTACACATCCCTCGGCGGCGCCCGACAATCACATGCTGACAGTTTATACACCGGGGCCAGCCAATCACCAGAATGGACTGATGAAACCGGCGATAGACGGAGGTTTGTATTTGATCAAAGACGGCCAGCCGATTGACGAACCGGCGCAAATGCGGCTGATCAAAAACGATCCGAATTACAACGAGCAGTTTCCCAGGGCTGTCGTTCCCTATGAGCGAATTTACGGCATGAGCCAGCCCACGGTGATCAGTCCGCTGGCCAACGACGGTTCGATATCCCCGCATTTACCGGAGGGCACGCCGTTTGGGCTGGTGGGAACGTCCAGCATGTACAAGAGAGAAAGTTATCCCGACGGAGGCATGCCTGAGGGCAGCGTAACGGCAACCTACGTGGGCCAGCGAGATCGTAATGGCTATCGCGGCCTGGATCCGTTCAACACGTCTGAGAACGGCGCTTCGCTCAATTGGTTCAATCAGGGAAGCGATGCGGGAGTTTACTCCAATGATGACATTCACGCCGTCCGCATTCTGGCGATGGAACCGACCACTGACCGTCATCACGGCCCCAAGCGTGGTCGTCAGTTTTACAGCCACGCTATGGAGCGGCTGCGAATATTGGGTGAGGTACCCGTTCGTAAGTTTGACGAATCAACTCAACAGCCTGTCGATCCTGATGGCAATCCCGATACCAGTTTTCTCACCAAGATTCCTGCCGACACGGCGTTCACGTTTCAAACGTTGGATAAGAACGGCATGGTGCTGAACATGTCGCAGACTTGGCATCAAGTCCGCCCAGGCGAAGTACGCTACGACTGCGGCGGCTGCCATGCCCACAGCCAGCGGCCTACGGACTTCGCCCTGACCGCTGCGGCGCGGGACGATTACAAGGTATTCGATCTCACCGAGCAGACGCCACTGCTTACCAGTAATCAACTTGATCAGTCGCAACGCCGCTGGGATGCCCACGCCGAAACAGGACTGAAATATGAGCCCGCCGGCGTTGTGAATGTCGAATACCGTCGAGATGTATTGCCGATATTGCAGCGCAGTTGCGTCGCTTGCCACACCAGCATGGAGGGCAATTCCCCAGCGGGTAATCTCGATCTCGATGCTGACGGTGAAATGGTACAAGTGCCGCACGTGGGTAACTTCCCCGGTACCTATTTCCGAATGGCTGTTGACGATAGGGCGCAGTTCGGGCACAAGCCGGTGATTCACAACGGAACCTGGCGGCAAACAAACGCCTCGAGATACCTTCGCAAATTCCAGTCCCGCCGCAGTCTGTTGATTTGGAAGATATACGGCCGGCGACTCGACGGATGGTCCAATGACGACTTCCCTTCCGCGCATAAGCCTGGCGATCCCAACACGCTGGAACAGGCGGGGAAGCCAGTTGCCAACACGCAGGCCAATCGAAATCGCAGCGACCTTGACTACCGCGGCAAGCAGATGCCCCCCGCCGATTCCGTCGCTGACGGCAAGGTCCAGCCGCTCTCGGATGAAGACCGTCGTACCTTGGTACGTTGGATTGACTTGGGCTGCCCGCTGGACCTGGATTACGACGCCGAACATCCAGATCGTCGCGGTCTTGGTTGGATGGGGGACGATAAACGCCCTACACTGACGCTGACTTATCCACGGCGAGGTAACAACACTCAATTGTCTCGCATCCTAATCGGCGCGACGGATTGTTACACCGGTTTGGAAAAAGGCAGCCTGACGGTTAAGGCCGATGTTGCCATCGACGGCATTGCCGCCGGCGAAGAGTTGGCCGGTCGGTTTCGCGAACGGTCTTCCGGCGTATGGGAATGGCAACTCTCGGAACCGCAATCGGAATTCACTGACGGCACCCTGACCGTCGCAATCAAGGACCGGCAGGGCAACGTCACACGCATTGAGAGAACGTTTTCCGTCGCCGGAAACTGATTCGGGCTAACGAGAACCCGTCAAAGGACAACAGCTATGCGAAAACAAACTCTGTTTCTTGTTTCACTTTGTCTGTTATTGATCGATAGCAGTGTCGGGTTGGGCGACGATCAGACGCTGTCACGCGCCGAGTTTGACCAATTGCATCAAGAATTGAATCTGAAGAATCAGGCTTGGGCGTCGCTTCCATGGAAGGTGACGCTGACCGAAGCTCGTGAGTCAGCTGTGAAAAATGGCAAACCGATTTTTTTGGTCGTCAACACGGGGAATTGTTTGGGATTCGTCTGAGGCAACGGTGTGATCGCCCGTGAGGCAGTCTTGAACAACTCAGAGGTCGTCCAACTCTTGCGAGAACATTTTGTCTGTCTGGCGGTCGACAATGCAGACAATTTGAACCTGACGGTCGCCGACAAGGAGTGGCTGAAGGATCGCGGCGGCCAGGCCTGTACACAGGGGATGACCGTATTCACCGCAGGCGGCACGTTGCTGGGGACGGGGGGCGGCTACCAGCCTGCCCCTGTCAAACGCATGTTGGAAGAGTCACTGAAGAAGTTTCAGCCCGAGACGTCGATCGTCGTCGAAGATACGGGGAAAAATCTGATTCCGCGGCCACCCGCAGGCGGACTTGTGCTGACGGTTACATGGAAGGTCTTGGCGGGCGCTCAAGCTGAGTCCTCACCCACTTCGGGAAGTGGAACTTACGACCAGTTGTTTTTAAGCTCGCTCGGTGTGGACCGGCTCTGGGTGCGAAAAGACGAAGCTGGCTCATTGGCCACAGGACAGTTTCCCGAAAGTCTGCGTCGGCGGATGGCCTCGCATCTCAAACGTGTGCTGCCGGGAGGACTGAAGGACGATCGTCTGACGCTCAGCGCTGGTCGATTGGCAGGCTCGTGCATCTCGATGCAAGATGACCGTGCCGAAGCCCTTGGTTTCGTCGAAAGCCGCGATGGACAAGTCACGCGGTTTGACTTGATTGTTAAAGGACTGGGCGTTCGCTCGATGGACCACGGTTTTTCCGCCGGTTTGACCGTCTTGCCACAGGGCAAGAAAGTTCCCGTCGTCCTGTCTTTCATGCTGGCCGATGAGAATCAAGACATTTCACGTACTCCGCCGTACCGAGTAAGAGCGGCGAACTATCTGGAGTGATTGCACACGTTAAAACGAGGGAGACGACAATTCTCTTATCGCTGGAAAACTCTCTTTTCCCGACCCGGCCGAAAGGTCCAGGAGCAGTGGCCGCAGTGAAGGAGATTCCGCTGTGGGCGGCATCGGCAAACGACTGTCTCAGTAGTGACTACATTGACATGGGCATTCGTCAACATTTTGTAATGCGACGGTGCTTATTCCGCGAAGCAGATTGCCGGGACTTGGTTCGAGTTTTGTAACAGAGCGGCGTGAGAAACCCGGCATTTGCTCAGCGAATCAGCGTGAATCATGCTCAACCTTGCTGTTCGCTTCCGCAACGGAATGTCATCTTGCTGTTCGTTCAACGCCGACCTTGATGTTGCCCGAAATATTGGATATCGCGGGTTATCTGATATCAGCGGCACAACGAAATCCCGGGCATGCATGGAAATCTGCGACCAGCCTCAAGCGTTCCTGATACCTGGATCGGTGCAGTAACAGCCGTCCGCTTGTTTCCAGCGGCATGTAGATCATGCTACTGGCGAAGCTGGTTTCGATTCCTCGGTGCGGGTCATTTTTCGATTCGTTTTTAATACGGTTGCTGCTGGGAATTGACTGTGAAAATGATGGGTACGACAATGGGCGTGGGATCGGTTTCGGTTCCTTGCCCCCAAGGAGTCGCCATGCGGGTTGCTGCCCGTGGCACTTGGGATTTTTTGCACAGCGAGGGCGCGGCAGTGATCGAGAGAGAATCCAACGCAGCGCACACGCCTTAAATAAAGACAGGATGCATCATGTTTCAGTTCATTGCCACGACGCTGGCCGGTTGTCGCCGGTCATTCACGGGTGATTTTCGGAACAGCATAGCTGCGTTGGCTACTTCGGTGGTTGCAGCACTCGTTGCACAAATGATTGAGATGCAACCGGTATTCGCCGAAAATGCCTCTCGCCCGAATATTGTTTTGATCATGGCCGATGACCTTGGTTTCTCGGACCTCGGATGTTACGGCTCTGAAATTGAAACTCCCAATCTTGATCAGTTGGCCAGTCAGGGTTTGCGTTTCAACCAGTTCTACAACACCGCAAAGTGTCATTCATCCCGCATCTGTTTGTTGACAGGTTTGTACATGTTCCAGGCTGGTAACCAAAAAATGGACCGCGGGGTAACGTTGGCAGAAGCCGTCAAGCCAGCTGGGTATCACACGATGATGGTTGGTAAGTGGCATCTGGATGGCCAGCCCACGGAGCGTGGTTTTGATCGATACTTTGGGCACTTGAGTGGTGCGACCAACTTTTTCACCGGGGACGATACCTTTCGGTTGAATGGAGAAAAATTTGAGGTGCCGAAAAGTGAGTTTTATACGACAGATGCAAACACTGATTATGCATTGAAGTTTCTGGATGAGGCGAAGTCAAAAGACAAGCCGTTTCTGCTGTACCTTGCCTACAACGCTCCCCACTATCCGCTGCATGTCAAAGAGTCCGACTTTCGCAAGTATGAGGGACGTTACGATGACGGTTGGGACAAGATTCGCATTCAACGCTATCAGAAACAGCAGAAGCTTGGCATTCTGCCAGCAGGGACGCAACTTTCACCAAGGCCAGAAGAGGTTGCTGGCTGGGATTCACTTAGCGAAGAACAGCGAAAGTGGGAATCAGAACGCATGGCAGCCTATGCCGGGATGATTGACTGCATGGATCAGAACATTGGGCGTCTGGTGGACCACCTTAATGAACTGGATTTGGCTGACAATACGATTGTCATGTTCTGCAGCGATAACGGTGCTTGTCCGTTTGAGCGCACGCGGGGGAAGGAATTTCGACCATGGGATCCACAGTCTTATTGGACCTATGATGTCGGCTGGGCGCACGTGGGGAATACACCGTTTCGCTGGTACAAGCAGAATCAGCATGAGGGCGGGATTTCATCGCCGCTGATCGTTTCCTGGCCGGGTTTGCAAACTGAGGCAGGTAGCGTCACTGACCAGCCGGCCCACCTGATCGATTTCATGGCTACTTGTGTCGATGTGGCTGATGCCGAATATCCAAAATCGTTCGCGGGGCGCGATGTCACACCGCTTCAGGGACGGACGCTGGTTCCTGTCTTTTCAGGATCGGTGCGTGATCCGCATCCTTGGCTGTATTTTCAGTTTTCCGACAACCGTGCCCTGAGAATAGGGGATTTGAAAGTCGTTTCAGTGAAAGGCCGACCGTGGGAACTTTACGACCTGTCTCGTGACCGGAGTGAGCTAAACAATCTGGCAAAAAGCAGACCCGACGACCTCAAAAGTCTACGAGACCAGTGGTTCGAGGTTGCTGAAAATACGGAGCAGTCGCCATCGAATCTTCGCCGCCCCATCGGGCAGGGAAATAAGCAAAAAAGGCGTTCCCAGAATGGGAATCGCAACGTAAAGCCGCAAGATCAATAAGACCAACATCCCGTTTCAGGTGGCTTGCCTGATACGCGATTAACTGATGATTTCCTGCGATTGTCATTGCCATGATTGACTTCAGTCATCATGTTGTCGGTTTGCCGGACCCTTTGGGCTGGTAGTTGATGGATTGTGGAGCGTTCATGGTGGAGAAATTGGCGGCATGATTTCGATTGAAGCACTTGTTCTGGTGGTCGGAATCCTGCTTTTTGCAGGTGTCGTTGCCAGCAAACTATCGGATTGGGTAGGAATCCCGACACTGTTGGTATTCCTCGTAATCGGCATGATGGCGGGTGAGGAAGGCATTGGTAAGATTGCCTTTGATTCTCCGAAAATGGCGCAGGCAGTGGGCTCCATTGCACTGCTGATCATTCTTTTTGCAGGGGGCCTCGATACACAATGGTCATCGGTGCGAACCATTTTGGCACCGGGCTTGGTGTTGTCGACCGTTGGTGTGTTGATCACGACATTTTCGCTTGGAGCCTTTGCATGGTTTGTCCTAGGCACGTACTCAACGTTCGACATTGGTGCCGGTGGTCTAAGCTGGTCTGAGGCATTTTTGGTAGCGGCGATTGTTTCGTCGACTGATGCAGCAGCCGTGTTTTCAGTCTTCCGTATCAGTTCGGTCAAACCATTGGCTCGGATTCGGCACCTGCTGGAATTCGAGTCGGGCAGCAATGATCCCATGGCGGTCTTGATGACGATGGCCATTTTGGGATTGATGACATCGAACGATGCTTCGATAGCGGGAGTCGGGTTGGGGCTAGTGACTGAATTGGTCGCCGGCGCAGCGGCCGGGTTTGGGATGGGTTGGGTGGGGGCCTGGATTGTAAATCGTTTGCGATTGTCGGCATCCGGTTTACACCCGATCCTTGTGCTGTCGATCGGCTTGATCGCGTTTGGGTTTGCCAATGTTGTGGGGGGCAATGGATTTCTGGCCATCTACGTGTGTGGTGTCACGTTGGGAAATAAAATCGTGCGTCATCATGATTATGTATTGCGTTTCCACGATGCTCTGAGCTGGCTCGCTCAACTCGGGATGTTCATAGTGTTAGGGTTGTTGGTGGTTCCGTCGCGGTTGATTTCGGTGGCCGGTGTCGCAATCGCCATGGCTTTGTTCCTCATGTTTGTTGCGCGTCCACTGAGTGTCATTGCCTGCCTGACGCCCTTTCGTACCCCGCGAAATGAGGTGGCATATGTGTCGTGGGTTGGGCTTCGCGGGTCGGTGCCCATTGTTCTGGCGACCTTTCCGATGTCCTATGGAATTGCTCGCGCGGACGAGGTGTTCGATGTTATCTTCTTTGTCGTCCTTACCTCGGTGCTCGTGCAGGGGTTGACCCTGGTGCCGTGTGCGCGTTGGCTCGGCGTTGTTGACGAACAAGAGACCAGCTAGCCGGAAAGGAAGTTTGCGTCTGATAGACGCGGCGGCTATATCGAAGCGTGGTTGCGGTTTGTGATGCCAACTGCAACAGGTTGCTGCGGCTCAGCCTGCTTCCGCAGTTAACCTGCTGAGTTAACCTGCTGAGTTGACCTCAACGGGCAGTTTGTACCACGAGTTTTGCAGGTAACCCTTGGCGTTCCAAGGAACGCGACCTGGCATGAAGCCGCCGGAACTGTCGACGGCTTTGACCAGCAATCGTTTCGTTCCGGCCGTGACGTCAACTTTAGCATTCCATAGCTGCCAGCAGAATTCACTTTCTTGTCCAATCATTTTGGCTGCGACCCAGCGTTTTCCTTGATCAGCAGAGATCATGACTTTTTCAACTCTGCACCCGGGGCGACCTGTCGGCAGGACATAACCGGTCAACTCGACTTCACCGGTTGTCAGGGCTGCGTTTGCTTGCGGCGTACAGATTGCGGCATTGATGGGATACCGGTAAATGGGACCTGATTCGGCCCAGTCGATGGGATCGGTTTTCTTGACAATTTTGTAGGCAGCCGCCACATAGTGATTTGGCGATGGACGGTCGCTGACCACGATTCGCCCGAGCCATTTGACACTTCTCGCACCGATGTATCCTGGCACCAAGGTTCGCAGTGGATAACCGTGGTCCGGAGTCAGTGGTTGGTCATTCATTTGATTGGCCAACAGAGGTGCTGCTGGTCCCGAAGCGATCATTGCTTTGGCAATCGGAATGGAACCGCCGAAGGGGATAATACCGCCTCCCTTTTCGATTTCATCCAGGCCTTCGAACCAAACGTGCTTTGCTTCGGGAGCGACTTCGGCTTCTTTGAGAACATCCGCCAGGGCGATACCCTGCCAGTTTGCGTTGCCGATCGCCCCGGACTGCCACTGGACGCCTCCGACCTTGCCTTCAGCGTTGTATTCCGCTCGTCGATTTCCTGCACAGGTCAGGGTGGCTGTGGTCGAATGTGACTTGAAACGACTGAGGCTTTTAAGTGTCAATGACGAGGGGCGATGGATCAGACCTTCAACTTTCAGCTGAAAAGCTTCAGGGTCGATCACTGGATTCGGCGCGTGACTGCGGACGTAAAAGTGTTTGGTAGGCGTGATCCATGACTGAACCAGATCGGCGAGTTCTGGTTCGGCATTGTTAGGGTTTGTCGAATGAAAAATCAATTGCTTCGCGTCTTCGGCGGCAAGCGTTCGTCTCGGAGATAAAGTCCCGCCGGCAATCACGAGGCCACCGCTGGCAATCAGCATTTCTCTGCGTGTAATCATGTGCTTCAATCTTGGTGTGCAAGTGTGCTGTGCAAAAGTGTGCTGGTACGAGCGTCAGCCAATTAAAAGAGTCGCTTGGCGAATTTTCTGTCACGATCCAGTTGCTACTCTGTGCTGAAAGTATAGGTGCGACTGTGTTCCTCCGCTGGCCCGAAGTCGTGACTGGCGTGCAAATTCCAGCATCGTACGGGACCGAATTCGAACAGCAGGTGCTCATTCGGCGTGAAGTTCCTGCATCATTTCCAATATCTCAGTTGTGATGCGTTCGGAAGCATCGATTTGAACGCGGTTTGTGCCCATCCATGTTTCATAGCCACCTAGCTTATGTTGACGGGGTGTCGGCAGGTATCCACGTGAATCGTTAGCCAGTTCGATGGTGAAGGTATCGGCGAACGGCGATTTATCCTTGATCTTCAAACCGATTTCCGCAAACGTTTCGAACGGGATTGCCGCGATCGCCAAATCTCCAATTCGAAGTACCTGCAGAGGTACCGAGATCTCATCCGGTCCTTCTTCGAGGTTCTTCACGCGCCCGGCGTAGGTCCGCTCGTAGCGGTGAAACTTTTCGGCATCCTCCGGTTTGGCCATCACGCCGCGGAACCAGTCTTTCATTTCCTGGTTTGGTTTGCGAACGGTGAGCTTGAGATCTCGCCTGACGGAACCAAGCTTGATCGATTTTGCGAATTTCAGAGGGCCTTGGGCTTGATGAACTTGGGCCGCCACTTTATGTGCGACTTCGGTCATCTTTTCGTAACGGTCATATCGACGCGCGTTCCCGTCACGAAAGTTGATGTTATTGATATCTCCACTTGTTCCATTGCTCATCATTCCCACAAAGGGTGGAGTGACTGATTCAGCACGCAGCAGTTTTCCGATTCGTTGTGAAAAGATGCCAAAGTAATCAGCTGACACGTCACCTTTGTTGACTCCACCGACGTAATGCAGCGAATAATTTGCTAGCAGCGCCAGCGGTTGACCGTTCACCGCTTGCACAGAAAGGAAGGAAACTTCTGGATCGATCGGGCCCGCTGGCTTGACAAGAGCAGCGTTTGCTCGCGGTGGATTCATGCGAACGGTATCGACCCCACCAAATGGATTCCGCGCGAGTTCAGGTTTGCTCACATGCCAGCGACGATTGAATACTTCGCTCGGTTCACTCACACCACCCCACGCAATTTGCGCGGGAGCGAGGTTCTTGATCGCGTTCTCGACGGCACTGGCGATGCCTGCGACGACGATCGGTCGATACTTCGGTTGGTTGGCGCGAGTAGCCGAATGTGTGTGAGTCGCTGCCATCAGGATGTGATCAACCGGAATGTCAGATTGCCGGGCAATCAGCTCGCGGGCTTGGTCGTAAACCGTCCGTTTGATACCCAGATTGTCAGACACGACGATAGCGATCCTCGTCTTCCCATTGTCCAGTACCAGACATCGGGTATGCAGCGGGTCATGTATTTCGTTTGCGGGGAATGGAACAAAGCCACCAACAACAAGCTCGCCCAGCGGCGGCGAAATGTTTGCGATTGCGGCCCCTGCCCGCAGGGGCGCCGCCTCTTCGCACCAAGCGTTGGGTTGTCCAGCAGGTCCTAAGATCAAAAGGGCAAACAGGCATCTGTGCAGGCTTGTTGAAAAGACTCGTGGCATGATCATGGTCCTGTTGTTGTTTGATTAATTGGGGCGAGTATTGATGGTGTTGCAAACGTCCCGCATGGTGCTGGTGACGGGCTGGTGATGGCGACGGGCTGGCGATCGTGACTGGGTGATCGTGACTGGGTGATCGTGACTGGGTGAT
>JAPKCI010000009.1 GCA_028823035.1 Rubripirellula sp. | reverse complement strand
CCTGCAGTGCCACACAGTTTCCTGCAGTGCCACACAGTTTCCTGCAGTGCCACACAGTTTCCTGCAGTGCCACACGAGGGTTCTGTTTGACGAATCGTAGGGGACGCTCGATACATTCGCCTCGTTGAAAGACGTTTGATTGGTTCAAGAGCACGTGGATCGTGCGGGCAGCAGGACCAGAGGAATGCCTCACTGTCGGCTGGCTGCTGTTACTGGACGCTATTTGCTGCTAACCTCGTCGTCTTGGACGTCCCATTCCCTGCCATCGGAATCTATCTGAGTCATGAATTTCTTCATCGACCGACCCGTTTTCGCCTCTGCGATCGCGTTGATCATGATCATGGCGGGGGCGATCAGTATGACGGTCCTGCCGATCGCTCAGTTCCCCCCATTGGTACCGCCTCAGGTTCAGGTTTCCACGCAGTATCTCGGTGCGGGGGCAGATGTTGTTTCCAAGACGGTGACAACACCGCTGGAGGAACAGTTGAACGGTTCGGCCGGTATGATTTACATGTCGTCCAACAGCACCAACAACGGTGATTCGATCATCACGGTGACGTTTGATGTCGGATTCGATCAGAACATCGGTCAGATGGAACTGTTGACTCGCAGCAACGAGGCATTGTCACAGCTTCCCTCAGAAGTGCAGCAGGTTGGTCTGACGATCGAAAAGCATTCGACCAATATGTTATTGGCGGTCAGTTTGTTGTCGCCCAACGGGACACACGATGCGACGTTTCTTCAAAACTATGCCGACATCCACCTGACCGATGCATTGACGCGAATTCCTGGCGTTGCTTCGGTGACTAATTTTGGACTCAGTAAATACGCCATGCGTATCTGGCTGGATCCAGCCAAACTGAACAACCTTGGTATGACGGCGACCGACGTCCAGCAGGCGATCAAGGAACAGAACCAGCAGGTGGCCGCTGGCAAGATTGGGCAGGCTCCGGCACCTGAGGGTCAGACGATTGAATTCCAGCTCAGTACCTTGGGCCGGCTTGAGCAGGTTTCGCAGTTCGAGAACATCATTGTTCGTGCGACTGCTGGTGGGTCAGTGGTGCGGATCAAGGACATTGCTCGCGTCGAGCTTGGCAGTGAGGAATATGACTGGGGAACCCAGTTGAATCGGAAGCCGACAGCCACCATCATTGTTTTTCAATTGGCTGATGCGAACGGACTGCAGATCAAAAAAGAACTTGAGAAGACCATGGACGGCCTCGCGGACCACTTCCCCGCGGACTTGGAGTGGGTCGTGCGCTATGACACCACCGAATTCATTACGGATTCAGTTCATGAGGTGTTGGTAACACTGCTTCAGGCGATTGGTTTGGTGATTGTCGTCGTCTTTATCTTTCTTCAAAACGTGCGTGCAACGTTGATTCCAACGATTGCGGTGCCCGTTTCTCTGATCGGCACGTTTGCCTTCATGCTGATGTTCGGGTTTTCTATCAACACGCTTAGCCTGTTGGGAATGGTGCTGGCGGTCGCACTCGTCGTTGATGACGCGATTGTCGTGGTCGAAAACGTGATGCGTCGGCTCGATGAAGGTGGTAAGGATTTGAACCAGGTCACCAAGGAGGCACTGGCTGAGGTTCGCGGTCCGATCATCGCGACCACGTTGGTGCTGATGGCTGTCTTTGTTCCGGTTTCGTTCATTCCCGGCATGACCGGGCAGCTATACAACCAGTTTTCCCTGACCATTGCGATCGCAGTGGGGTTGTCCGGGATCAATTCCTTGACGCTCAGTCCCGCCTTGTGTGCTGTCTTGTTGAAACCGGCGAGTGGAAAAAAGAATTTTCTGTTCCGTGCCTTCAATACGGGTTTCAATAAGTTCTCCTCTGGTTACGCGGAGGCCGTCAGATGGATGTCCAAACTGTGGTACGTGACAATGGCAGCCTTTGCCGGTCTGTGCGTGTTGATGGTCTATCTGTTCATCTCGACCCCCACCGGGTTTGTCCCGGAAGAAGATCAGGGTTATGTGATGGCAATTGCTGACCTGCCCAGTGCAGCGACCATCGCCAGAACCCGTGAAATCATGGATCAGGTCAGCGAAATTGCCTTGCAGACCGACGGGGTTGCTGATGTGGTTGAGGTGTCTGGTTACAACATCATCGACTCGGTCAAGCAGCCGTATGCAGGCTTTGCCTTTGTTGTGCTGAAGCCTTGGAGCGAACGCACTACGCCGCAGACCCAGTTGCGTTCGATCATCAAGTCGCTGAATCAGAAAATGGCGACGATTGCTGGGGCCAGAGTCAAAATTGCCAACGCTCCTGCGATTCCCGGACTGGGATCCACGGGTGGGTTCACGTTCGAAATTCAAGATTTGAACGATCGCGGTGTGACCGCGCTGAGCGAGGCGAGTGACCATTTTATCCGCGCCGCCAAAAACAGACCCGAACTGGCCGGTGTCTATAGCACGTTCAATGATTCGGTTCCGCAACGATATCTTGATGTGGATCGAACCAAAGCAAAGATTCACGGTGTCTCGATTACTGAGTTGTTTGCGACATTGCAAATCAACCTCGGATCTTTGTACGTCAACGAATTCAACAAGTACGGCAAGGTCTACCGTGTCTACCTGCAGGCAGAGGAAGACGCTCGTTCAGACGTCGAAGACATCGGGCGTTTGAAAGTGCGTAACAAGGAGGGGGATATGATCGACCTCAACGCATTCATCCGGACGGAACCACTGGTAGGCCCCTACAACATTCCCCACTACGACCAATACAAGGCAGTCGCTGTGAACGGTGGAAACGCACAGGGCTACAGTTCGGGTCAAGCGATCTCAGCCATGGAGGATTTGGCTAACAACGAGTTGTCGGATGGATTTGGTTTTCAATGGACTGGGATCACTTATCAGCAATTGAAGGCAGGCAATCTTGCTCCATTGATTTTCGCCCTTTCACTTGTGTTTGTGTTTCTCGTGCTGGCGGCCCAATATGAAAGCTGGACGATGCCGATCATGGTGTTGATGGGGGTTCCATTGGGGCTGCTCGGGGCGGCGGGGGCCTTGGCTGTTCGCGGGCTTGATCTTGATGTCTATGGGCAAATTGGCTTGGTGATGCTGATTGGATTGACGGCCAAGAATGGGATTCTGATCGTTGAATTTGCAGCTGAGCAGAGACGCAATGGAGCGACAATTCTGCAAGCAGCGATGGAAGCAGCGCGGGTGCGTTTACGACCGATCCTGATGACGGCATTGGCTTTCATCATCGGCCTGTTGCCACTCGTATTTGCGACCGGTGCTGGCGCCAATTCACGGCGTTCGCTTGGGACGACGGTGGTTGGTGGTCTAGCTGTGGCTACGGTACTGATCATTTTTGTGCCGATTTTCTATTACACAGTTCAGCATATGCGTGAATGGACCATGAAGTCCCGGACATCACGCAAGGCTGGCTCAGAATCTAAAACCACTCCATGATTGAAATTGGATGATAAAGGTGCTTACAACAACTGCCTGTGGTGCGACTGGGATTCGGTTTCAGCGCGTCTGTCAATGTTTGCTCAATACGTCGGTGTTGCTGCTGACGGTTACGGTTGCGGTTGCATTGGGGTGCGACAAAAAACCGGTCGTCACACCAAAACAGCCGCCTTCAGTTGTGGTTGTTGCAGTCGTTCAGAAAACAGTTCCCATCATTTATCCCTTCAGTGGAACGGTGCAGGCCGTCAAGTACGTCGATGTTATCCCTCGGGTAACGGGATACATCACCGAACGTAAATTCGTCGAGGGAAGCATCGTCGAAAAAGATCAGTGGCTCTATGAAATTGATCCCCGGCCCTTTCAGGCAGCACTCGACGTCGTGGAAGCTGATTTGACGCGTAGCAATGCCCAACTCACCTTCTGGACGGGTGAGGTCAAGCGTTATACCGACTTGGCGGCGCAGGGAGCCGGTTCGCAGCAGCAAAAGGAACAGGCGGTGGCCAAGGAAGCTGAAACCAACGCCGATATCCAACAGGACAAGGCCAATCTCGAAACGGCTAAGTTGAATCTTGAATATACCCGTCTGAACGCGCCCTTTAGGGGACGAATCCAGAACACGAAACGGAATGTCGGGCAATTGG
The DNA here is from genome assembly GCA_028823035.1 of Rubripirellula sp. Lineage (GTDB taxonomy): Bacteria > Planctomycetota > Planctomycetia > Pirellulales > Pirellulaceae > Rubripirellula. Next base: position 59,550 of record JAPKCI010000009.1, on the reverse strand, counting down.
TCGATGCGGAAACAACCATCCTGACGTCGCTCGTTCAAATCGATCCGATCTATGTTGAGTTCAAGGTTACCCGCAATGAGTTGTTTGAAATGCAGGCCGTGACCAGTGGCGAATTGACGGGAATCAAAGCAGATCTGTCAAACATCAAGTTCAAACTGTTGTTGCCAAATGGCAAAGAGTATCCGCTTGAAGGAACCCTCGATTACATAAGCTCGGAAATTGACCCTGCCACCGATACGCTGATGGTCCGCGGAATCATTGCCAACCCGGAAGAAAGTGCAAAGACCGAAACCTTGATCTCTGGGCAGTATGTGCCAATTGAAGTCATTCTGGGCGAGACTCCTGGTTCTTTGCTCGTTCCCAAAGCCGCTGTCGTCGAATCGCAGTTGGGCGAACAAGTTTACGTCGTGAATGATTCCAAGAAAGTTGAAATCCGCGATGTCACCGTAGGAACGCTTTATCAGGAGCAGTACGTCATTACCTCAGGTTTGAAACTTGGCGACATGGTGATCGTCGAGGGTACACAGAAGGTGCGAGCGGGTGAAACCGTTGATACTGCGGGTACTGCTCCCGCTGTTCCTGCAACTCCAGTTCCTGCGACTCCAGTTCCTGCGACTCCAGCCCCTGCGACTTCAGTTCCTGCGACTTCAGTTCCTGCGACTTCAGTTCCTGCGACTTCAGTTCCTGCGACTCCAGTTCCTGCGACTCCAGTTCCTGCGACTCCAGTTCCTGCGACTCCAGTAACGCCCACCCCTGCAGTTTCGACAAACCCAGCCCCCGCTGTTCCAGCAAAATAGTGACTTTCTAATCATTCTGACGGCCAGCTGTGTCTGGGTCCTCGATGGATGGAATTTTGTCTTTGTTGTTGCGTTGGGATACATCGGCAGCTTGATTCATTAAACTGTCAGAAGCCCCAGAGGTGATTTTGGGGCAGCATCGCGGGGATACATTGTGCCCGTCGATCATGTACTGAACTCCAGGACTTCGCCTGCCATGCTTTCCAGTTTTCGCTCATTGTCGGTCTTTGTGCTTGTTTGCGTGCTGTCCTTTAGCAGTTCTGTCACTGCAGCAGAGCCTCCGAATATCGTTTTTTTCTTTGCCGATGATCAAACGACCAGCACGCTGGGGTGTTATGGCAACCCTGTCATTAAAACGCCCAACATTGATGCGTTGGCGCGCCTCGGCACACGTTTTGACAACGCGTGTGTCAGTCACTCAATCTGCTGGGTCAGTCGTACGACGATTCTGACCGGACTAACGGGCCGCAGTTTTGGGACCTCGGGCAACCCCGACACGGCGACAGCCGAAGCGGCGGAAACGCTTTACTCTGACATCCTGCGTCAGCAGGGCTATCGCACCGGTTACTACGGTAAGTGGCACGCCAAGATGCCACGGAAATTCAAACGGGAAGATCACTTTGATGAATTCGAAGCGATTGGTCGCAATCCCTTTTACAAGAAGCAGCCAGATGGGAGTTTGCGCCACGAGACAGAGGTCATTGTTGATCGTGGCATTGAGTTCATCAAATCGCAGCCCAAGGGCAAGCCGTTTGCATTGAACATGTGGTTCAATGCCTGTCATGCAGAGGACAGTGATCGCCGACCTGGGATCGGGCATTTTCCGTGGCCGCGCGCCGTCGACGGCATGTACGAAGACATTGTGATTGCACCCCCACGGTTGAATGATCCGGCTATCTTTTACGCGTTGCCAGATTTTTTGAAAACCACGATCAACCGCGAGCGTTTTTTCTGGCGTTGGAACACCGACCAAAAGTATCAGACCAATGTGCGTGCCTATTACCGCATGGTCAGCGGTATTGATGGTGCGATCGGAAGATTCATGGAGGCTTTGGAGAAAGCTGGGTTGGCGGAAAACACGATCATTGTTTATTCCGCTGACAACGGGTACCACATGGGCAATCGAGGGTTGGCTGGCAAATGGTCCCACTTTGAAGAGTCACTGCGTGTTCCCTTGATTGTCCATGATCCTCGAGTGAAAGCGTCAAAGCAGGGGCAGGTTGCAAAAGAACCCGTTTTGAATCTGGATCTACCGGCAACTTTTCTTGATTGGGCAGGCATCGGGATTCCCGAACGTTATCAGGGCCGCAGCCTGAAACAAATTGTCAGTGGAGAACAATACGGGGAATGGCGAGATGAGACGTTTCATGAACATTTTGCTGTCCGAAATCGCATCCCCGCATTTGAAGGTTTGCGAAACAAAAACTACAAGTACGTCCGCTACTTCGATCATGGAAACCATGAGTTTCTGCATGATCTGAACAACGACCCCGATGAGTTGGTCAATCTGGCAGACGATCCAGCGTTTGCTGGTGTGCTGACTGCGATGCGGCAACGTACTACCGAGAGAGTCAATGAATATGGTGGCCCGCTGGATCCGGCCGCCGGATTGAGTCTATCGACGGTCCCGAATCCGGTGGCATCTGCCAAAAATGCCGGTGGCGTTAATGCCGATGGTTTTATGAAGGTCTTTGACGGGAAAAGCCTTCGGCAATGGTCAGGTGATCGTGAGTATTGGTCGGTCCGGGACGGAGCGATTACGGGTGTGACTGATGGTTCGCTCAAAAAGAATCGATTTCTGACCTGGAAGGCATCGACCATTCGTAATTTTGACCTGCGGGTCAAAGTCAAAGTAACAGCGGGTGGCAACAGTGGTATCCAGTATCGTGGCACTTCGCGTCCCGACTTGGGGTTGGATGTCGTGACCGGTTATCAATGCGACGTGGTTGCAAATAATCCGAAGTACAACGGCATGCTCTATGAAGAACGGGGGCGACGTATCCTGTCGCATACGGGCGAGAAAGTCATCATCGATACTAAGGGGCAAGGGTGGGTGATTGACACTTTGCCTGTGCCCGAATTTGCTGCCGATCAGTGGCATGAGTACCGTGTGCTGGTTGAGGGGAACCACCATCAACATTGGATTGATGGACACAAGACTGCCGACCTCATCGATTTCGACGAACATGGTCGAAAACTTGAAGGCGTTCTGGCCGTCCAGGTGCACGTTGGACCGGCGATGACTGTTCAATACAAAGACTTTGAAGTCAAGCACCTGCCCGATAGCTTGCCTTTGGCAACTGCCGCTGATCACCCCATTCCGAAAGAAGCTCGCGGAGTTCGGCCCCAGGGACGCTTGCCTCAAGGTTGGCAACCACCGATTTATGGCCAGCAATAAGACAGTTGCTTGCATTGTTTAACCGCGTGGTCCCCGTCCATCGGCCTGTGTTTCAGTCTGGCAAGATGGGTGATGTACCGAAGACAGGCGAGATCCGTGGGGTTGCCGCTAAGGAGTGACGGCGACAGGGGGTGAGAGCATTGCCGTAAATCAAGATTGATAGAGACTTTCTTGTTTGCTGTACTCCACCAAACTGGTTTGCTGGCAACTTCGAGGGTGGATTCCGGGGAAGATGATGGATAGGGAAGAAGTTAATCTCTGCTGGGTGGCACAACGTGATCAATCAAGTTTTCATGACTTGCCCCGGTGGGCCAAATGGCGTGTCACGAAGAAATTCGCAAAATGGTCTGGTAAGCCTCGCCAAGTTTCGGTGCCCTTGTTTTGGGGGCAGGAAATGACAATCGTCTATCCCGAGTACGTTTCGGGGAAGTTGGGTCGTTATGGTTTTTTCGAGGAAGATGTGACTTCGATATTCATTGATTGTCTCGAGCCAGGCATGACCTTTTACGATGTCGGATCACATTTTGGTTACTTCAGTTTGCTGGCATCAACTTTGGTAGGTCCAGAAGGGCAGGTCTTTGCCTTTGAACCAACGGCCAATACTTTTCAGGTGCTTTCAGAGAACGCGGCAAGACGTGACAACATCACCTGCAACCAGGTGGCTGCCTACAGGGAATCAGGACATCTCACCTTCTTGGACCAAGGTCTTGGGGATAGCAGTCTGAATTTTATTGTGGGTGACAAATGGGAGAGCGGTGAAACAAAAGCGGGGACCCGTGAAATTCAGGTTCCAGCGATCAAGTTGGATGATTTTGCTCAGCAACATGGGGACCCTGATTTTCTGAAAATCGATACGGAGGGTGCCGAGGTTCCCGTTCTGGAGGGAATGGCCAACGTGATTCAGCGTTGTCACCCCACCATTGTGCTTGAGCTGGGAGACCCCGTATGCGAACGCACCGAAAATGAACCGAGTCGACAGAATGTCGTTCTGCTTCAGGACTACGGATATGAGGTTTTTGAATATCAAAATTTCCGTTGTCAGCCGTACAAAGTAAAAGATTCTTATTCGTACACGAATCTTCTGTTTCGACACCCTTCGAGAATCCACCGCAGCCGAGTTGCTGCGTAGTTCTTGTAACAAAACAACACGTTCAGGTTTTCCGGCTGATCAGCGGGGCCGGCAGTCGAGACGCTTGGATCGCAGTTCGGCTGTCCGTATTGCATCGCGTGATCCCTGTCACTGAGGGCCGGGGGCCTTGCCAGATGCCAGCAGATCCAGCATCGCTTCTGCAAACGCTTTTCCAGTCAGAATGAAAAACCGACCTTCACCATAATAATGGTATCCCTGATTGGATGTCGCTCGAGCGAGCATTGACTTTTCATCGTTGGTGATCGGGTTGGTTTTTAGGTCGCGGATTTTGTTGAGCCAGCCCGCCGTTTTGATCGCGACAATATCAGGATGGCAGAAGCCAGCGGTTTCAATGGCCCGGGCGTTGCCTTTCAAGTCGGGTACGCCGTTGATGAATCGCTGACCATTGCGGACGTCCCGCTGTTTTGGATTTTCTTCATTGTGCGGTCCGTTGACACCCATGACACCGACGATTACCTGCATTCGGGGTGCATTAAAGTCGCTGCGAAGATCATGGATGAGGTGGACGAGATTCTGTCCGTACTGTTGGCGGCCCTCGACGTTGAACATGTCATTGAAGCCTTGGAACCAGACCAAACCGGCAATTTCGTATCCCTCAGCTTCGTTGTAGTCGGGGAAGTGCGTTTTCAGATCGGCCAGAGTTGCGTCCACGTAGCGAACCAGTTTGCGGTATTCCAACCCGACGATCGGTTCCTGTTTTCCGTTGTTCCATTTGTCCGCCGCTTCCTGGCTGAGTTTCTTTGAATCGATCTTTCCATCGCCTGTTTTTCCCGCGCTGGGTGGCCGGAAATCGACATGCAGGCTCTTGCCACCGGGGGCATATTTGATCAGCAGGACCTGCTCATTAAAGGCCTCTCCGATGTAATATCCAAAGGCGTATTCAGGCCCTATCTTGTTGCCGACTTGATCGTAGTTTCGCCGCCCCCCGAATCCCGGTTGCAGTTTGTCATAGACACCAGCGTTGGCGACCCAGACATCATCGCGAGTTACCAGTTTCCGGCCATCAGGTTTGAATGTTTTTAGCAATGCGGCGCGGTCCGGGTCACTGTCTTCACCCAAAAAGTCAATGGTGCGGATGTCTGCCTGTCCGTCCATGTTGGACTGGCCAGCCAGTACAAATACCTTCAGTGGTTTCGCAATGGCGGTGGTGGGATTTGACAGCGTTGTCAAGAAAACGATAGCCAACACGATCATCAGGGTGAACTGAAAATGGTTTCGAATGCTGCAGTTAGACGGTGGCATGAAAGTGCTTTCTACGGTGACAGGCAGAATGGTAACCACCAGGAGCATGGAAGTCGGGATCAGAACCGGGGCAGGGTGGCCTGGGATTCCCGGTTCCGTTCATGTTCTTGGCGGGGGAATGGCATTATCGGCGGGGACTATCGAGGGGCGCAAGGTCGACATCGCAAAACGTCAAAGCGGCAATCCCATTGGTACCCTTCAACAGTTTCTTTTGACTCCACGATTGTTCCTTCAGATAGGTGATCTTGCGCGACTGTGAGGGAGCGTTCAGTTTCAGAGTCAGACGTTGACCGGTTGCACTTCCAGAGGCGACTTGATTGGGTTCGCCATCCAGATAAAACTCGTCCACTAAATCATCAGACCAAACGACCGGTTGATCAAAATCCAGATGGATGGTGTCTGCCGTTTTGTCGGCAAAGGCAGCACGCTGCAGATTGGGAGCGGTGATGGCCTGTGTGAATTCCTTGTCATAGAGATCACGCTCCATGACCGGTTGAATCAACTTGGCAAATTCTGCCCATCCCGTCAGTGGATAATGGCAGCCTCCCGGGGGTTCGATCCCCAGCGTCGACAGGATGCTCATCTTTGAATAGAGATTTGGCAGGGTGCGTTGTACTTCCCTCAGCATGTCACCATTGCCATTGCCCATGCTGCAAGCATTCGGCCAGATCTGAAAAACGTAGTATTGCTCGACGTTGGGAAAGTCCCGTTTCCAAGCCGCGGACATCTCAACAAAGTATTGCTGATAGGTCTGCCATCCGTAGCCACCGTCGGGACCTGCTGCACCCTGATCGTTTTCTCCCTGATGCCACAGGATCGCGCTTATGCCGTGAGTCAGCTTTGCTTGGCGAACTCGCCACAGCAGGCGACCGTAGATGGTGCTTAGATCGGTGGGGTTTTGTTCGTTCCGCTGATGTTGATCGATGCGCGTGCCACCCACAGCACCATTGATAATGCAGATGGGGACTTGCTGGCTTTTTACCAGGCGTTTGGCAAGTTCCATTCCCCAATAGCCAAGTTCAGCTTTCTCACCATTCCGTGCTTTCCAAACAGGCAGGCACCAGAGGTTTTGTTCGGTGCTGTCATTGGCGGCGGGCAGGGTTTCTGGCTTGCCATAACTGCGAATCCAGTTGTTGGTTTCAGGGGGTGCCGTTTCATGGGTGTCTGTTGCCAGAGCGTTGGATTGTCCGTCGATGATGTAGGCATCACCACAGACAAGGTTGTCTGCCGTGTATGTGATTTTTGACCTGTCGTTTTTTTCGATTCCGAACTCAACTCGATAGACGGTCAGTCCTGCAGCGAGTTGGGTTTTGAATTCATAGGGTTTCCCCTGCTGCACGCTTTGCTTTTCATGGTTGAGCAAAGTGCCGTCCGCATAGACTTTGAGGAAAACGGTATCAGCCGGTTCGTTCAGTGTCCCTCTGAAATGCAGCGTTCCCGTATTGCTGTCGTCTCGTGCGTAGAACTGATTGTCAACTGGCCTCTCGATTGCCATCGGTGTACGAACCACTCTGGCATCCTGCTGTGGTTCCTCTACCATGATTTGCGTGGTGACCGAGGTTGGCTGGCCACCATTTCCGATCGTTGCCGTAACGGTCAGTGGTCCGCTGTTTTGTGCTCGCTGCAGAATCAGTTTTCCTGGCTTAACCTGTTTGATGGTTGCCAATCCGACAACGGTCCAGTCGTACTTCAGTAGTCCCTTTTTGGCGGAATGCATCTGGTCCATGTTTTCCAGTTTCGGTACGACTTCAATGATTTCTCGTCCATTCCAATGGGACGGTGCCTGCAGGGTGAATCTGGGTTCGGGAATGGATTCCTGAATGACGACCGGAATGTCAATCGTTTCCTGACGATTCGCGTAGTTGGCTTTGACTTTCAATATCCGGTGTTCGTCCCCGGAGACCCGCTTGGATTCGTAGGTCAGATGGAAACGATCGACCGCAAGGATTTCTTCCTTGCCGTTGACGATCGAAACCCAGTAGATCTTCTGGGCGCCCTCGGCGATTAGGGACAGATGGGTGCGTTCGCCTTCCTTGATCGTGATCGAATCTTGCGACACGGAAAACGTCGAGCCTTTTTGAGTGATTGGACCGACAAGCGTCTGAAGCGGTTTCTGGTTTTCGTACTCCAGCTTTATCCACTCAGGACTGCGGATCGTTTTTGAGACCCTGACCTCATCGATGTCACCCACATAGTTGTAGTTGTTGTACCAGCCGCCGATCCACATCCGCGATGGGTTTTGGACATTCAATGGCGTTGCCCGTGGATTCCCCGTTCCAGCCAGAACTCCGTTGATGTAGATCAACGATTCTCCCCGCCGATAGGTATGAACTGCGTGGACCCACTGAGGCATGGAGGTTGTGATATTTCCATCAACATTGGCGTCCGAAAAATAACATTCCATGTGTACCTGCGGTGGACTGCGGTATTGCATTACCACTTTCCCCTGCGCCTTTTCGTTGCCCCAGGCGAGTACTCGTCCACGGGATGCTTCTGAGCGAAACCAGGCTTGGCTGGTGTGAACGCTGTTGCCGGTTGGGTAAGTGTTGATTTGGTCGCCACAGAAAATGCCGCGATTTTCGAAATGTCTCGCGATGCCGATCATGCCCTGAGTTTCTGTGGTCCCGGTGTCATTCGATTCCAGCGTACCGACTTCGTCCGCGACCACTTCGTTCATGTGCCAAACACTGAGATAACCATTGGATTCGTTGAAGACAGCTTTGCCACTGGACTCGGATGTTGCCTTGGCGTCACCCCAGCTCATTCGGATTTCCTGAGTTGTCTGGCCTTGGATCTCCGGTATTCGAACCCAGATGCTGGCCTCGCCAATGGCGGCATCCCAATGCTCGATTTGATAGGCAAGTGGCCTGCCTTGCGTCGTCATAAAACGAATGTCCGCTCCATCCTTCTTTGCTTCTGCGAAGTTGAACCAGTCGTTGCTCAGGCGGATGAGTAGCGGGAAATCCTTTACCGAAGCATTGGCTGGAAGGGCGGCTCCTGTGGAGGTGGTGTTGATGAACAGCGAGCCGGAGTAACGCCCGTCAGAAGCTTCTGATTGATTCCCCGGAATCCCGACGAGCAGTGATAACGCGAAGATCAGTTGAGAGGTTTTCATGAGGTCAGGGCGGAGAGTGAATGGCAGGGGGTGTCAGTGCTTTAGGCAGGCTGAGAATGCGGGCATCTTGAGGGTCGCGTACGAGACTGACCAAGTTTGTTGGACGGAAAACATACAGGGATTCACGAGATTCTAACCATGGCAGCGAATCGATGTGTTACTCAGGCCAATGCCGTCTAAACCTGATCGCTGCGCCGTGCCAGAAGGCGTGCAGCAATGCCTGGTTCCCGTTTGGCAAAGTCGGGGTTCGTGTAGGACAACAGTTGAGAAGGCAAGTCGTCCGATTGTGCGGCGTATTCTTGACTGTATTTGGTTGCCGTTCCCACAGGTGAGTGCTCGTCGGGTTCCTATTCAAGCTGCCGAGCTGCAGTTGGCGGCATTCTGGCAGGGGTTCACTGGCTGTGGTTGGGTTGGGGACCGTGGGAAACTAGTCGTGTTGTTTCCTGTTGGGTTGGGTGAACAGCGTTGGCAGGCCAGACGTATTTGATTTGGATTCACTCGATGAATTTCAATCACCTCTTATGGGGGGGCTGGCATGGAGGAGACGCTGAAGCTTGTCTATGATTCCTCATTCATGGTGGTAAGACCCAGCGTTCTTTCCGATTGGTCTGCGATTGGCAGTTTAGATGAATTCTAAGGTGAGCTGTCATCAAAGCGGTGCAAGCTCGATTGAGCTTGGCTGTTAAAACGCTTTTTTTGCGGTTGCCGTGGGAAACCGAACCTCTTTTCAACATGGGAAGAACCAATGGACCATCGATCTGATTTTTCAGCTGATATGACCGCTGCCATTTCATCTGTTTGGGGCCGCTTGGCAAAAACCCCCATTGTTCGTGGTGAGGGATCGCGAGTTTACGATGTCGAGGGTCGTTCGTACCTTGATTTCACCAGTGGGATCGGTGTCACAGCAACCGGGCACTGCCATCCGTTGATTGTGCAAGCCGTTCAAGAGCAAGCTGCCAAGCTGTTGTTCGGGCAGATGAATTGTATGTTGCCCGAGAAAACGGTGGAGTATGCTGCTGCGATTCGCGATGCGACTCCGGATTCCATCGATACTTTTTTCTTTGCCAACAGTGGCTCCGAGGCAGTAGAGGGCGCCATCAAGTTGGCAAGGGTTGCCACAGGTCGTCCCAATGTGATCGCTTTTCAGGGTGGGTTCCACGGTCGGACCGCGATGACGATGGCCTTGACCAGCAGCAAGGGAATTTATCGCGAGGGGTATCAACCGTTGCCGTCAGGCGTATTTTTTTCGTCGTTTCCGAACGCGTTTAGTGATCAGTGTGACCCTGATGTGTCAGTCGATGCAGCGTTGGCAGATCTTGAGCGTTTGCTGAAGACACAGACGATGCCCTCCGAAACGGCGGCAATGCTGATTGAACCGGTACTGGGTGAGGGGGGCTATCTGCCGGCACCCAAAGCATTCCTTCAAGGTTTGAGAAAGATCTGTGATCGCACTGGTATCCTGCTGATCGCGGATGAGATTCAATCGGGGTTTGCCCGCAGCGGCCACATGTGGGCTCTTGAGTCCAGTGAAGTGCGACCCGATATCCTTGTCATGGCCAAGGGCATTGCCAGTGGTTTACCAATGTCAGCGATCGGCGCGGCAGCCGAGTTGATGTCCAAGTGGAAACTCGGGTCTCACGGCGGGACTTATGGTGGTGGATCACCTCTTGCAATGGCTGCTGGGCTGGCGACGTTGCGTGTGATTCGCGAGGAACAGTTGATCGAGAATGCTGCACGCGAGGGAGACTACTTGAGCGAGCGTCTACGCGATTCCTTGTCCCGTTTACCGCACCGGACGGATGTGCGGGGACCGGGCCTGATGGTGGGGGTTGAATTGATGGCAGAGCATGGTCCCGACAAAGAACTCGTCTCCCTGCTGCAGCAGGAGTGCCTCAACCGGGGCTTGATGCTGTTAACCTGTGGTATCGGCGGTAACGTGATTCGTTGGATACCACCCTTGAATGTCAGTCGTGATGACATTGACGAAGCAATCAGTATCTTTGACGACAGCTTGGACGCTGCCATGGAAAGTCGGGCGACCGTTGCGCTGACGTCCTGATTCCCTGTGTCCCGCTTTGGCGACGACCTCCTCGCCGTGGTCGAGACAACATGAATCAACGACCACAATTGCAGAAAGCCATTAGCAAGCTGGGGTTCTTTTCCCTGGCTTTTGGCTCGATGATCGGGGTAGGCTGGCTGACGGGGATCAAGGGTTGGCTGTCAGATGCCGGGCCAGTCGGGGCGATTCTGGCCTTCGCGCTGGGTGGGACCCTGATGCTGGCGATTGGCTACTGCTACGCCAAGGTCATGGAAATGCTGCCGGTTTCTGGCGGAGAAGTCGCCTATGCCTACAAGGCGTTTGGAACGGGTGAATCGTTCTTGATTGGCTGGTTTCTGACCTTTGGCTATCTGTCTGTCTCGGCGTTCGAAGCCGTTTCGATTGGCATGGTTGCATCTTACCTCGTTCCCATTGATTTCTGGCCCTGTTATCAGGTGGATGGGACGACCGTCTACCTTTCTCATCTGTTGCTTGCCGGAGTATTGACGGCACTGATTGCCAGCGTGAATTTTTTCGGTGTCGGCATGGCAATGGTTCTGCAGTCCTGCTTGACCGTGTTGCTTGTGGTCTGCACTGTCGCCTTCGTTGTGGCTGGTTTTGTGAATGGCAATCTCGAGAATCTCTCGCCAGCCTTTGGGCCTGGTGAGGGAAAAGCGGTCTGGGTAGGTGTGCTGACTGTTTTCGTGACAGTCCCATTCTGGTTTGTGGGATTCGATACCATTCCGCAGGCGGCCGAGGAGCGGACTCAACGCGTGTCGGCGAAAAAGCTTGGCAGCGTACTGTTGTGGTCCATTGTTGGTGCGACGCTGTTCTATGCCGCGGTGATCCTGTCCGTTGCGATGGTTACGCCGCTAGGCAGCATTCAGGACGAAGCCCTGCCGACGGTCGCTGCGTTTGAGCAGGCATTTCAGTCGCCACTGATTGCAAGGCTGGTTCTGGTGGTGGCCTTGATTGGGCTGCTGACCAGTTGGAATGGTTTCTTCCTGTCAGGAACGCGGGTCTTGTTCGCGATGGGGCGGGGACGCGTGATCCATCCTGTTTTTGGACGTCCACACTCGCGTTTTGGGACGCCATGGGCAGCGATTTTGTTTGCGTCCCTGGTCACGGTTGCCGGGGCCTTTCTTGGTAAGCCGGCTGTGCTGGTACTCGTCAATGTGGGATCAGTTTGCATTGCATTCGCATTTCTCGGCGTGACGATGTCGTTGACTGCTATTCTGGCACGATCAGAACAGACAACTCCGCTTCACGCAAAACTCCTGATTGCGATCGCAATGATAGGATCGTTTTCTATCTTGCTGGCGACCTTGATTCCGCAAAGCCCCGCAGCCTATCCTCTTGATTCATGGGAATGGCCGATTCTTGCAGGTCTGGTAGTATTGGGTGCGATCGTTTGGCTCGGTTCGAGCGGGCAACGAGCTAGTATTTCGGATGCTGAACGTCGCAGACTGATTCTGGACGAACAGGACAATCTGAATGATCCTGCGTCTGATGATGGCAGATGAGGACGCGAGGTTTGCGGATGCTGGGTGCGATCCGGATTTGAGTGTCCGCTGTTGGCGGTGATTTGAGACCAAACATGAACCATGCTACTGAGAGTACGCAAAGGAGTCGCCGATTTCTGTTGCTGCTGGTGATGGTCGTTGTTCTCGCCAGTCTTGCCGCGTCGTACCTGCAGCGATCCGGGGGGCAGGTCGCGGTCATGGGAATCAAAATCCCGACCCAGAATGGGCAGTGGTTAACTGCTGATTTATTCAAACCCAAAACGGCGACCCTCGAGAATCCGGCGCCCTTGGTTATCGTCGTCCCCGGCTTTCAACGGTCCAAGGAAACGCTTTCTAACCTGTCCTTGGAACTCTCCAGACGTGGGGTGGTCGTCATTGCGATTGACCCTTATGCGCAGGGAACCTCCAGTTCATCGATGAGTCGTCGAGCGGCGACGACCGAAGGTTATGGGATGTTTGCCGTGGTGAGCTACGCCCATGATACGCCGAATTTGAATTACATCGACCGGGAACGTATTGCCGCAACCGGACACTCTGCAGGAGGCAATGCTGCCATTCGAGGAGCAAGTTTCTTTGGCAAGCAGGCGAATAAAACCGACGAGCCAAGCAAGCTGCATTCTGTTTTTGTTTCCGGTTACGTTTTGACGTTAACCGATAAAGTGTTACGGGATGTGCGATGTAATGTGGGGGTCAGCTATGCACTGTATGACGAAGGTGCTTACCGCAATGAACTCAAGCATGGTGACATGAGACGTGCGCCCGAGGCACTGAGGCTGATCAATTCAACGCGTCCACGCGTTGTGACAGATCTGAACGAAATTGAGCTTGGCCACTACTATGGCAGTACTGCGGATCGCAATTTGCGAGTGGTCTACAATGAACCGGTGCTCCATCCATTTCAGCCTTATGATCGTGTGGCCACCGCAAACCAATTGAAGTTCTTTGAAACGGTTTTCGATTTGGATCCCGATCTGGAAGTAACCGATCAGGTCTGGTACTGGAAAGAATTGTTGACACTGCTTTCGTTGACGGCGGCGATGCTGGCTTTGGTTCCGGCCGCGCATCTGTTGCTGCAACTTGAGTACTTTCAGCCACTGGTGCACCCTTTGCCTGAACCGCTGCCCAAACCAGATGCAAAAGGAAAAGGAATCTTTTGGGGATTGTTCACGTTGTCGGCGTGCATTGCCTGTTTTTCCTACATCCCACTGGCGGAACTGTCACAGCAACTGTTTGTTGCTGCATCCAGTCGGCAGCAAACATGGTTTTTCCCTCAACGCATGAATAATGCAGTGCTGCTATGGGCCGTTTTCAACGGCAGTGTCGGGCTGCTGATTTTCGCGGCAACTCATCACTTCTACGGGCGAAAGCACGGTATCCGAAAAGAGATGTGGGGCGCAGTTTCAAGCCTGCTTGAATTGCGACGTACGTTGGTGTTGGCGATCGTCCTGTTTCTCTTCTTTTTCCTGTTGCTGTTTGGCATCTATTACTTCTTTCATGTTGATTACCGTTTCGTTTTTCTTGGTTCGCGAGTATTTCAGGCAAGACTTGTTTTCTTGCTGTTGATGTACGCTCCCCTGTTTTTCGTTTTTTTCCTGTCCAATTCCTTACGCGTCAATGGAGCGATGCGTTTCAAGGGTCAGGATGAATGGAAGAGCATGCTGCTGGCAGGGATCGCCAACACGGCAGGGCTCGTCTTGATTGTGATGGTGCAGTACACGGTCTATGCCCTGACAGGAACCGTTCATTGGACCGACGGTTGGTTGTACGTCAATCTGTTGTTTGGCGTGGTACCGATGATGTTTGTGCTGCCCTATTTCAATCGATACTTTTTCAGGCTTACCGGAAGGATCTACCTGGGGCCGATGACAACTTGCCTTGTGTTTGTCATGATCCTGCTGTCCAACACTGTTTGCTACATTCCCCTATGAGTCTCTGCACGTTCGCTGTTTCTGACGATGCGGAACTAGCATTGGGTACCAAGGTTGATCGCAACTTTTTGATCGCAGAGCGTTGCGTTGTCGGGAACGTGTGTCGATCTTTGCTGCGATGTTGGGATTAGCGGCGGCGGCTTGAGAGCGAGTCAAGCATATCAGCGAGTTTGTTTTTTCCGCGTTTCAATAACCCTTCAACGGCTGCCTGGGTGACGGCAAGACGGCCCGCGATGGAATTTTGCGAACGATTTTCGATGAAACGCATCTTCAATGCTTCACGCTGGTTCTCCGGCAGGTCTTCCATTGCCTCGTGAAGGGCGGCGGCCTTTTCTTTGCGCACCACACGCACACTCGGTGAAGTCGTGTTGCCAGGGATACGGTCGACGAAGTTCACTTCGGACTGATCTGGAGATCCCTCGACTTTCTTTCGGTCGCCTCCCCGTTTCTTGCGTTCTGCATGGCGAATTGCATCCAGCAGGCGGTTGTCTGCGATTCTGTAGCACCACGAGTGAAACGATGCCCCGGATTGAGGTGAGTAGGAAGCAAGATCGCGGTGAATTGCGAACAGAGATTCCTGCAGAATATCTTCTGCACTGAAACTGCCCTGGTGCTTTTGCGGCATGCGTTCTGTGATGTAGCGTTCCAGTCGGTCTGCCTGCCGCAGCAGCAGTTCGCGGCACGCCTGTTCGTCCCCTGATTGGGTAAGTTGTAATAGTTCAGTTTCTGCTGGCGTTTCGCTGGTCATGCCGTTGATCCGAGTTGTCAGCGGAGCAATCAAGTTCTAAGGAAACAGACGTCCAAAATGATTAGACATGGAAAGGATTATTGAGCACGGAAAGAGCGGTGTCTACCCAAAGAAAAACACATAGAGACAAGTTTGTTTCATGGCAGTGCTGTTGTCTACCTTTTCGGATAGAAACAAGCACCTTGGGTCGGATTCAAGGCGTTGCAGGTGCGCTCTTCTTGGGACCGGATCCCTGCGTCGCCTTGGCAGGGGGTAGCACAGACTCAATGCGGAATCGTTTGTTTGCTTGTTCCTCAAGAATCTTAATGTCCAGAGGCATACGGCAGATTTTGTCATTGCTGGAAAACAGACACCAGCGGGACAGCGGATCAACCGCGATGGAAGTGATGGGTGATTTGTGTAAATCGAATTCAATTGGGGTCGGATGTACTGCGTTCTCCGAAATTGGCCACAGACGAATCATCCCGCTGTTGTGTCCGACAATCAGCCATTGTCCGTCAGGTGAAAACAGCAACTCGGTAGCAGCGTCGGTGGACAGATCCACATTCGGAAAATATTCCAGCCTGCTTTCCGGAAAGTACCACGCGTGGAATCCGGCAATGCCGCTACGAATCAAACAACGATTATCTGGACTGATGGCCAGCAGATTATTGACACCACTTGTCGTGCTGCTTGGCGGCGGTGGGTCAAGCGAATCCCAAAAGGGGAATTTTGCGAGGTCTGCCGTTTTTCCAAACTTCGTCACCACAGCCCCGCCGAGAGTCTCTTTTTTGGGTTTGACCTCGGCTAGCAGGTGTTCACCATCATCGCTTTGAACAAAGTGCATTTGCTCAGATCTTCGGTGGAATTGAGAGTTTTTGCAAATGTATCCCCCTTGGGGCGAGGGCTGGATCAGCGTGATATTACCAAACTCAAATGGATACATTACAGCCTTCTTTCCCGGCACCAGAGTACCCGTGCACTTGTTTCCCAGATCGCTTTCCGGGGTTGTCGATGTCCTTTCTTTTGGGTTCCAGACTTTGCACTCCTTGTTTTCGTTGATGGTGAGAAGGTTGGAACCTTCACCGATAAAAGCGGCGGCGATGGGATTTCCGGGTTCAGGCAGTTTCCATGGTGTGTCGTTGGGTTGGCTCAAATCCACCATCGACGAATCGCCGTTGCCAAGCAGACACAGCCATCGTTCGTTCTCGCTGATCTGCAAGAACTTCACTTGTGATGTTGTTTGGTATTTTTCTGACAGAAAACCGTTGGTGCTGACGGAAAAAACATCCACCTTCCCATCCTCACTCGCGATTGCCAGAGTCGAGCCTTGCAGCGTCGCATGGGCAATCGATGGTTGCTGTTTTACGACGTACCAGTTGCTGAAAAAATTGCGAATTCGTTGAGTGTTCCAGACGGTGAGAAGGCCATTTGAATCGAGCGCCAACGCGATCTTTCCGGTATCGTGGATCTGTACTTTTGGATTAGGGTTTGTAGCCTCCCCAGTCGCCGAACCCAGTTCGAAGAGGGAGTCGTGGTTGGGCTCGGAAATCACCCATTTTCGCATGCGACTATCGGTATCCAAAGTCACGATTGCCTGACCATCCGAGCCACTGAAAATCCGGGTTATCGGCGAATCACGACCAAGCAGAATCGTGCTGTCGGGAATTTCCCTTCGCTCACGTTGAACAGCAGACGCAGGATGGTGGGCCTCATGCAGTTGGTGAACGTGAACCTCGTTCCCGTAAGCTACTGCAATTCGGTGGCTGTTCCCAAGCCATGCAAAGGTTTCGATATTCTTGTCGTTGGCAAGGAAGCTTTGATGTAGCAATAGCGTGCCGGCAGTAACCCGAAACTGCGATAGACGTTTTCTTGATCCAACGATGATGTCTTTTTCTTCGGGGCTGACCTCGATTCCCATTTGCGGATCGCCAGCAAGAGGAATGCTCTGTGCTTGTGTATCGGGTTTTGTCAGCGACCACCAGTGCCAGGATCCGACACCATTGACAATAAGATTTGCACATAGCCATTCTTGATCCTCACTGTGGTAGCACGCTCCGATGTCCTCAACCTTGGGCAAGGAAGCAGTCCACCGCTCGCGTTTGTCAAATGAGCCGATTTGCCATGTTTCCAGAACCAACTCGTTCGTCTGACGATTCCACCATCCAGCAGTCGTTTCGGGTATTGGGGCAGTCCTCAATCGAGTTCGGGGCAAGAACGGAACGAATTTGCAGGTGGGACCGGCGAGTGGTAACGAGTTGGCGATGTTCTCGCCAACCTGGACGTTCCATAATTGAATCCCCTGCTCAGATTCTGTTACCAGTTGACCTGCTGAGGGTAAAGCGTGGATGCGTTTTACTGGTAGGGTCGTGGCCAGGTTGTGTTTTGGACTGAGTTTCCCCTCGACTCCGGTAGGCCAGCAGGTCACCATGCCAGTGGCATCGACAATCCAAAGGTCCGTCGACCAGGTGGGGAAACATGAACTTGCAATGGCATGCGGAATTATTCCCTGAGATACTTTGCCAAAAGATTGACTCAATCTGGTGGCCATCGCGGCGCCAGGATTTTCCAGATCACTGTTGTAGGTCAATACGTACTCGCCCGTCGGATCAATTTTGATTTGGTTGACGGTCGTCGTGGGATGGTACGTGATTTTGGAAACGGGCTTGCTATTGGCTGTTATTTCAGTCGCGTCGATTGTGGTGTGCATGAGCTTGCGTGTGAATCTGGAACCAACGGGTGGCTGCGCATTCGATGTTTTGGTCAAGAATGCGAAGTTACCATTGGTGGGTGATTGCACCGAGTCGATGACTGCCCCTTTTATTTTGATGGGTTCACCACCTAGCGTGCGGAGTGAGTCTTGCAGGGTTTGCTGGAGTTGAATGAGTAGTTTGGTTTGGTTTCCCGATTTCAAGCTTGAATCAAGCTGAATTGTTTTTGCCGTTTCGATAGCCGTTCGCATGCTTTCGAGCGGTTGAGAAAAGATCATGTCCGCCGACTGATCGATTGTGATTTTGTAGTTTTTAACCGCTTGTGACCGCTCAAGTTCAGCTATCACGCTGGAGGCTGTTTTGTTCGCGTCTTTGACTTCTTCCCTTGCGCTGGAGGCTGCTTTGTTCGCGTTCTTTACTTCTTCCCTTGCGTTGGTGGCGTCGGTTTGGTGCCTGACTGCCATACTCAGGGCAAGGGGAAGCATGATGGTGGTGATGGCGAAGCTGATTGCAGTGACTGTCATCCATGGATGCGATTGGGTTGTGCGGAGCAACCGCTTTGAGAATGTTTGCGGACGAGCCGAAATCGTATTGCCGGTTGCGAATCTGCTCAGATCTTCTGCAAGTTCTCTGGCGGTCTGATAGCGGTCCCGAGGATCTTTCTCCATGCATTTCAGGCAGATTGTTTCCAGGACGCTTGGTGTTGTCGGGTTGATGTCAACTGGCGAGCGGGGTTTGGCGTGCAGAATCTGTTGCACAAGTTGAGTGAAGTCGCCACGGAAGGGTAACTCACCGGTGAGAAGCTCGTAGAGCATCACGCCCATTGAGTAGATGTCGGTTCGTGGGTCCGACGATCGCGATTCCCCTTTGGCTGCCTCGGGTGACATGTAGGCAGGAGTTCCCATCACTTCACCGCTCAAAGTCATGGTTGCCTCAAAGACATCCTGCTTTGCCAAGCCGAAGTCCATGACTTGGGGATCATTCTTTGAATCCACCATCACATTGCTGGGCTTCAGATCGCGATGGATGACAGAGCATTCATGGATCGCCTGAAGCGCCATCGCAATTTTCTGCATCATTACCGCAGCAGCCATCGGAGAATCGCAGGATTCTCGGTGCCACTGTGCCAAGGTTGTGCCATCGATCAGATCGCTGCAGATATAGACTGTGCCGCGGTCCACTCCCGTATCGTGAATGGCGACCACGTGCGGATGGCGGATGGCAGCAGCAACGCGGGCTTCGCGAAGAAATAGATCTTGCTGTTCGCCAGTCAATAAACCACGTCGTGGTATTTTGAGTGCAACGTGTCGTTGCAGTTTCGTATCCCATACTTTCCAGACCAGTCCGAAAGATCCCGCCCCCAAGGGTGATACCAATTCGAAATGGGCAATCTTTGACCCGGTATGAAGTCGCCTGCGATTGTTGAGCAGCAGCACCGAATTTTTACAGTTCTCACATGTGATCCTGTGAGAGTATTCTTCCTCCGAAAATTCGACGGTTGGAAGTTGCTGACGGCAATTTGGGCAGCGTGCCAAGGTAGGTTGGTTGTGGAATTCGTAGCCAGTATCGAGATCGCTGATCACCCGTGTCGTTTCAAAGGCAGACTGATCAGAATCCGCCTCGATTACCGATTCATCTTTCTCAGTGGCTGTCTTCACAAAGCCGAGCAGTTTCAATTGCCGTTTTACCTCCGTCGCGATGTCGGGATTGGCTTCCAGGATTTCATCGATGGATGGTGATACCAAAGACGTCGACTCCGCCATCGCTGCCAGTGCAATTTTTCTCGCGCGTTCTGTAATCGACTGTTTTTCGTTTTCCGGCATCAGGCCATTCCTGTTTTTCTCAGCGAGCGACTGCAGCAAATTTCATTCTATTGCATTTTCGACCGCGTATTCGTGCAGTCGAAATGTTAATCATGCCTACACGAATCGGGCATTCCAGACAGGATGAACGTTTTGCGTTTTGCCGTGATCCTGATCGCTACTCTGATTTTCTGTTTTCCGCGGTCTGACAATTGGCCCATGCAGTCGGACACCGTTCAGCGTGTCAGTAGGTACCAGGTGCCTGGCTCGGATCATGTTTGAGTTCCAACAAAAGATAATCGAGCGCTTAATCGGGGGGAATGGACTGTTTTAAATTGCTGCGGATCTTCCCATGCATTTGTCGAGGATTAGATGTGATGACAAAGGCAGGATATCCAAGCTGTGAAACAGGGGGTGGAATTCAATCTGTCTGTTACCGTCGTTGGGAACCGAATCCTTGTCGTTATTGTCGGTGAAAGGGTAATGCGAGCCGAGTGTGTTCATCGCCCTTTTGTTCGATTTTCGTTCGATCGGTGTTGTCGGATCAGTTCATTCCAGCAGTGAATGGCATACAGGATTGGCGCATGATCCCGCACTGTTTTTACAGGCTTCGTATCCAGATCTAATTTCGCCCATTGACTGATGCGGTCCATCATGGCCGTCGCTTGACTCCGAGTCCTATCTTTGATCAAGCCTGAAACAGCAATGCCAGAGGTTAGATGGTGGTCGCTGTCGAAGTACATCAAGTCACCGATGTGATAATACAGCAGCGGCGGCGGAACCTCCGTGACAAAATCGGTGTTGTTGACTACCCGATAGGTAGGATGAGCGTATTTTCTGGCAAATTCTGAATTCCCAATCCGCGGCGAGCCAAACGTGTAGACGCCGGCCGGCTTTCCAAATTGATGGGCTGCCAACACGGCCAGAGCAGCCCCCAGACTGTGACCGGTGAACCAGACGCGACGTCCTTCGGAAGATAAACGGTCCAGTTCGGGTTTCATTTGGTTCCACACGCTCTGGAGTGCTGAGCTAAAACCGGAATGTACTTTCCCGCCAGAGGCGGAGGCTGTTTGATGAGCATTGAGATCTGTCAGGAAGTCCTTCCACTGATCAGGCTCTGTCCCTCGGAAGGCGACCAGTATTGTGTGGGCGTCATGCGCGACAATCACTTGCGTGTCATGCAGACTGCCCTCGGGGCTGGCGTAACGCTTGACATGGTGCATGCCGGCGGCCTTGAGTTGGCGTTTGATAAAACCGTCACCATCGGCGTATGCCAGCATGGAAAGTTCAGCTAACCACCAAGCGTTGACTCGTTCGAACTGCTGAGCCGTGGGGCGGAAAGGAAACTGATCTGCATGCTTCAGATAGGCATGACTGTAATTCGGCCCAAAAAGCGATCTGAAGGTCGGGAGTTCGGGCACCCGCTTGTCAGGGAAACGTGAGTGATCGTCGGCTTGACTGGCTGGTGTCCCGGTAAGCAGCAACCCCAGCACGGCAAGCAGGGGCCAGGGGATGATTCCCAGCACCTTCGTTCCGGGAATTGAATGAACAGTCATGCTGTGAGACATCCAAAGGGCAGAGGGCTGACGCAGAGGGCTGACGCAGAGGGCTGACGCAGAGGGCTGACGCAGAGGGCTGACGCCGTTCTTCCGAGTCAGGCCCATTGTAGTGAATGGGTGACTTGGCTCCATGTCAATCTGGTGCAGATGGCTTGCCGTCATCATCGGTGGCGTTGTCCGTTGTCAGTCTGCAACGACAGGGTTGGCCAGATCCAAAAAAACGATGTGGGACGGGTTGCCGACGGGAACGTAGTGTCCGGTGAAATCCAGCTGGCCGTTCTTCTTGTTAATCTCAAAGACGGTCAGATGGTCGGCACGTTGATTGCCGCAGTAAAGAAAACGACCTGTGGGGTCAAAGCTGAAACTGCGAGGGTAATTGCCTCGAGTCCATTCGTCGTCAACATGAGTGAGCTCACCGTTTGAACCCACTGAAAAAATACCGATGCTGTCGTGCAGTCGGTTACCTGCGTAGATGAAACGACCATCATGTGACACAAGGATCTCTGAGCAAAAATTGCTGCCCGCAAACCCCTTGGGTAACGTTGAAATTGTTTGCCGCTGGCTCAGGCGTCCTGTCTCGCCGTCATAGTCAAACAGCACGATGGTCGATCCTTCTTCCTGAATCGAATACAGCCAGTGTCCATTGGGATGGAAATGAAAGTGTCTCGGGCCATCACCGGGGGGCAACGAAACGCTGGGGGTTTCTGCCGGCGTCAGCTTTCCTTTCTCGGCGTCGAATTTCCAAACATAGATTTTGTCGAGACCAAGATCGACATGCAGGACGAACTTGCCGGTAGGATCGGATTGGATCATGTGTGCATGGGTTCGGTCATGACCACTAAAAGCCTTGCTGCCGGGAGGTGCGTTTCTGGATGTCGTGGGGCCGATGGTGCCTTCGTCAACTTTGATGTCGGTTGCTTTGCCAAGGCGTCCATCTTTGACAATTGGCAGGACCGAGACGGAACCACCAAAATAATTGGCAACCAACAGGTATCGACCCGAAGGATGCAGGCTGACATAGGTTGGCCCTGCACCGCCTGAGGCAACAGTGTTGAGCAATTCCAGTTGGCCGTCTGAAGGGCGGATCGCATACGCACTAACGGTTCCCTCTTTGCTATCCCCAAGGCGATCGGTTTCGTTCGCCGAATACATGCGAGTCCCTGAGTCACTAATGGCAAGACAACTCGGGCTCGTGCCACTACGGGTAACACCAATCGGTGTCATGTCACCGCTCTTTCGGTCGACGCGAAACAGGTGGATTCCCAGGCCATTACCGGGTGGAAGATCGACCTGGGTTGGTAGCATATCTTCCAGTGGCGAACTGAAGGTTCCGACGTAGGCGATCAGTGACGCACGATCTCCGGCTTGCTGATGGCTGGTTTGCGCTTGGAGGGGATTCCCCAAAATCAGCGTTGCTAATGCGGTTCCTGTTGAGATGCAGGCAGCCAGGGTTCTCAGCCGGGCAATTGGGGGCATCAGTTTTGTCGCACAGCAGTCAAACAAAGAGCGAGTCATGGCAATCAATTTTCAATGGTCAACGAATGGAAGGGCAAACAGATTGCCTACAGAATAAGCAAAACGGAAGGTCTGCGTCGTCCCGTAAGGGGAAAACTTCGCAGGCAAGAGGGCCTAAGCCTGAACGTGCAGTGCTGGCAGGTTCAGATCAAGCATCGTCCGTTTCTACAATTTCAGCCTGCTCAGTCCACCCCGTTCGAGTTCAGAACAGTGGTCGACGGGAATTTGATGTGGGGGGAATGGCACACCGAAATGGAGTATCATGTAGAACGCAGGGATGCCGTTCGTGCGATCGGTGTCCGCGACTCTGCATGATTCGCGAATCTGCACAATGCCACTGTGCCAATGCCACTGTGCACGGCCGTCATTTATTCACAGGACAGTATTAACGGATGATTCGATTATTGCTTTGCTTCATATTTGCTTCTGGCATCACGTGCTCGGTACCTGCCAAAGAGAACGTGAAGGTTTTTGTGCTTGCCGGCCAATCTAATATGGAGGGGCATGGGAAAGTTGCTGCTGAGCAGCAGGCAAATGGTGGAAAAGGTTCTTTGGAATGGTTGGTCGCGGATCCAGCGATGGCGGACAAGTACAGTGGTCTTGTTGATGGACAAGGTGATTGGATTGAACGTTCAGATGTACAGATTGTGTATTTGGATCGGAAAGGTAACTTATCCCCCGGGTTCGGGCATCGAGAAGGTTACATCGGTCCAGAACTCGGTTTCGGGCAAGTTGTGGGGAATGCTTTTGAATCACCCGTTCTGTTGATCAAGGTTGCGTGGGGCGGTAAGAGTTTGGCGAAGGATTTCCGTCCCCCATCGGCTGGTGGTGAGGTGGGCCCTTATTACAAAGAACTATTGAAATTGACCCGTGAAACGTTGCGTGATGCCAAGACTCTGTTTCCCCAATACTCAGATTGTGAATTTGAATTGGCAGGGTTCGGGTGGCATCAGGGTTGGAACGACCGTGTGAATCAGGCGTTCAACGATCGTTACGAAGAGAATATGGTGCATTTCATCCACGACATCCGAAACGATCTTGAGGCTCCCGGTCTTCCGTTCGTGATTGCCGAGACCGGCATGAGTGGTCGGGAAGAAACACACCCGAGGGCTGTGTCGCTCATGAAGGCGCAAGCCGCCGCTGCTCAGCGAGAAACGTTTCGAGGAAATGTTGGATTCGTAGGCACCAAAGATTTTTTCCGTCCCAAAGAAGTCTCACCTTCGGGACAGTCTTATCATTGGAATAGCAACGCTGAAACGTACTATCTGATTGGTGAAGGAATGGGCCAGTCGATGCTGAAATTACTGAAAAGCAAACCGTAATCTTATAGCTGGAATGATGGGTCAGTTGCTTGTGATTCATGTCGCATTGTCTGTTTCGGGTGACCTGCGGATTGGGACAGACGGGTGAAGAGATTTGAAAATCGGAATGCGAGTTGCCGAGCGGCGACTAGGTTTCATCTTGTCTGGGCACGACACTGTCAACGAAGCGTTCAGGGCCCGGATTGAGATTGGTTGTGAAGTTGAGAAGAGGCGACAAGTGACAGACACTGCAGGAAATACTGACCCACTGCAGGCAGAGGATTCAGAGCAAGCGACTGCTGAACCAGCCCTTCCCAATTTCTTGCAAGGACAGTTGGACCGGCGTGCCGAGTCAGTCGAGGCTTTCAATAAGGATGCTACTGAAGAACCCAGCATGCGTGATCTGCTGGAGGAACAGGTCAAATTGCTGCGACAGGTGCGGGGGCTGAAAGACAGAATGGTTCGAGTCCAGCAGGGGCTGTTGGTGAGCCAGTTTTTGAGCGTTCTGGTCGCCGGTGGAATTGTTGCTCTGGCAAGCTTCTTTTATTTTAACCCCAACTTCGCTGGTCGACGCGGCGGTGGAAGCGAGTACGGGGGCTTCTCAGGCCAGCAGGCAATGGGCCTTGGTCAGGTGGATCTGGACCAGTCAGGCAATGAGTTTTCAGGCATGGCTGTGACCGCAGAAAAGGATACGTCTGGCCTGAAATACCGGAAGATGATCGAGAGCTTCCTGCTCAGAGCAGATAGGTTAACTGTCGACCCTACGCATGCAGTTGATCGCCGAGTGCATAGGAATGAGGCTTGCATCTAACTTCTTGTCGATCTTTCGGAGGCAGGGCGGCAGGTAGCTGAAGAGAATGGGCCGAGGGAGTTCAGCGAAATGCTGGTGGAAATCGCCAGCTATGCAAAGGCCGGTCAGTCGTACGACGGTGCAACGTCGATGGAAAGGAGAAGTCTTCAATTCGAAATCTTGAAATACATCAGAATAGGAAGCCTTAGCGATTTGATCAGTTCGGTTGAGGTTGGGTGACTAGCCCAGGGGGCCAAGCAGATAGAAGGATGGGGCTTTGTGGGTCTCTGGCGATCGGGGATGATCATGTTGCGTTAGATGCCGATGCGTTCATTCATGCTTTGCAGCATCGGTCTGATGCTCTTTGGCGACCGGATATCGACCTTTCCGCCAGGGTTTTTTCGTTCTCCGGGCGTTAATGCGGTTCCGGCTCACACACCAGACGGTCGGACCGGTATGATTGTGGCACTGTATCTTGACCTGTTGAGATATTTGCTTACTTACAGAATGAGTATTGGATAAACAAAGATGGAAAAGGGAACGATCAAGCGTCTGACCGACAAGGGTTTTGGGTTCATTTCTACCGAAGACGATGGTAAAGACATGTTCTTCCACAGTTCTGCTGTTGAGGGAGTCGCTTACAATGACCTGCATGAAGGCCAGAATGTGACCTACACCGTTGGTCAGGGACCTAAAGGGCCCAGAGCCGAGAATGTTGAGCTAAGTGACGACTGAATTTATCGAGCGGCGGCAAAGTCGGTTGACTATCTTGCTTAAATCGTTTGCATGATCAAACGACGGTGAATCACGGGTAGAACAACCATCGTGAACTGTTGAACTCATTCGGGGATTAGCGATGGTTCCGGTTCATTCCAGAACGGTACTCTTACTTTAATATTGGCAGGTCCCTCGAAAACATCCTGCTTATGAATAGTAACGATGAAGATCCATTGCAGGAGTCGCATCAGGTTACTCACGGCGTCGACGACTCCGAGTCATTGTCGACACGCAGGTTTGATGCTGAGGCTACCTATACGCACCGCGTAAAGCATGACCCCGACCAATGGCTGGGGCAGCGTTTGGGTAAGTACCAGATCACCGGGTTTCTTGGTAAGGGTGGCATGGGATTGGTGATGAAGGGCATCGACAGTTCGATCGATCGAACTGTGGCAATCAAATTATTACCACCCGATCTATGCGAGGACGGAAATTCTTTGATGCGTTTTCGTGCCGAGGCCCGAAGTGCTGCCAAGAGTAATCATCCCAACATCGTCACCATCTATGAGATTGGCGAAGATGACTCGACTCACTTCCTGGCGATGGAACTTGTTGCCGGCGGCAGTGTGTCGGATGTGCTGAAGAAAGAGGGACCCTACGATGTTGCTGAAGCGACGCGGATCATCTCGGAGTCATGCCTTGGTCTTGCATCGGCTCACCGGCGTGGACTTGTTCATCGGGACATCAAGCCGGCGAATCTTCTGCTCACTGAAGAGGGGGCCGTCAAGGTCTCAGATTTCGGGCTTGCCAAACCCACTGAAGACGATGCTCTGTCGATGACCAAGACTGGTCAAGTGATTGGAACGCCTTCGTTCATGAGTCCAGAGCAGTGCCGTTCTGAAACAGTTGATGCTAGAAGTGATGTCTATTCTCTGGGGGCGACCTATTACAGTTTGTTAACGGCGAAGACTCCGTATCAGCAGAGAGGCAGCATCGTTCACGTGATGTTTGCCCACTGCAATGATGATCCTCCTAATCCTCAGGATCTTTGCCCAGAGTTGCCCGATGCCTGTGTCAACATCATCAGGAGTGCGATGGGCAAAGACCGCGAGGCCCGTTACCAATCAATGGATGAGATGAGGGCTGATTTGGATTCACTGCAGAGGGAATTGGCGGGTGAAGCGGTTGTTCCTGTTACCGTTGCCGTCATGCGTTCCCGCAGCAGTGATGCAACGGTTGCGACTGAGCCATCTGCCGGGACAACGTTTTCCCGGTCGTTGATTGCCGGCGCCGTGTTGGCCGTTGTTGCAGTGCTTGTCATCTTTTTCTGGATGGGCAGGCAATCGGATGACGGAGGTGTTGGTCCGGGAACTGAGTCTTCACCAGCGTCGGCCAGTCTGCCAGTCGCTGTGCCCGTTTTTACCGGTGAGCCGATACAAGTCGGTGTCTTGCATTCGCTTAGTGGCACCATGGCGCAAAGTGAATCGCCCGTGGTCGATGCGGTTTTGTTGGCCATTGAGGAAACCAATCAAGCAGGGGGATTGCTGGGCAGAAAAGTGGAACCGATGATTCTGGATGGAAGATCAGACTCTTTAACTTTCGCCGAGCAGGCGGAGCGTCTGCTGGTCGATTACAAGGTTAGCACTGTGTTCGGCTGTTGGACCTCAGCCAGTCGAAAGACGGTTGTGTCCCTGTTTGAGGAGCACAACAACCTGTTGATCTACCCGGTTCAGTATGAAGGGATCGAGGAATCGCCGAATGTCATTTATATAGGGGCTGCACCCAACCAGCAGATTATCCCGGCTGTCCAGTGGGCTTACGAATCGCAGAAAAATCAAAGGTTCTTTCTGATCGGGTCGGATTATGTTTTTCCTCGAATCGCCAGCGAGATCATTTCAGATCAGCTGGATGAACTGGGGGCCGAACTGGTGGGTAAAGTTTTTGTGCCGCTGGACAGTTCAGGCTTTGGCCCGGCCATTCAGGAAATCAAGGCCGCCAAGCCAGATGTGATTCTTAGTTGTATCAATGGTTCCAGCAACACTGCGTTCTTTAATCAGCTGCGTTTTGATTCGGACCTTGCCGACATCTCGACCATTTCATTCAGCATCGGCGAAGAAGAATTGCGGTTCATGAGAACTGCAAAAATGACGAATGATTACGCAGCGTGGACCTACTTTCAGAATATCAAGTCGCCGTTGAACGAACAGTTGCTCGCAGCATTTCACGCCAAGTATGGACCACAGCGGGTCTTCACAGACCCCATGGCAGCTGCGTACTTTGGCTTCAAATTGTGGGCGCAGGCTGTCATGGAAGCAGGAAGCGATGATCCTGTCGCTATTCGGCGTTCCATGTTGAACCAGCGGGTCGAATCTGCGGCCGGCCCGCTGCGGATCGATGCTGCCACCCAACACACCTATCAGACACCTCGCATAGGCAAAGTCATGCCCGATGGGCAGTTTGAGATCGTCTGGATGGCCGATGCTCCTGTCGCACCACAACCTTATCCCCATTCACGCAAGGCCGCCGAGTGGCGAGCTACTCTGCATGATCTCTATTTAGGCTGGGGAAACCAGTGGTCAGCCCCGGCCAACTAACGCGATTCAGGTTCCAGAGTTAACGCACAGCCTCTTGAAGTTGCCAACTCGTAGAGTCAGCCTGAATGCCATCAATCTTCCATGAAATTGATCATGATCTTCGTTTGCTCATCTTCGATTTTCGACGCCGTAACAGAAAAATGCATTTTTCCTTTGACGAAAAAAATCATATCCCTCGGCATGTCTTGCAGTTGTTCGACGCGACCACGTGTCACCTTGTCATAGGTCCAACCGCGTTTTTCCATTTCGGGGATGAAGTACTGAATGATCAAAGCGAGTCCGTCGTTGGAAACTGCTTGCAGTTTTATCCCATCTCGCAATGAGGTGGTCTGCCGGCCCACGTCTGTCAGGATCGCAGCTGGATACTGTGGAAGATCCTCATCGACATACAGTTTGGGGTATGCCAATGGGTTTGCGTCAGGAATGTCACTGACTGCGGGTGTGGGGGTGTCAATTGTTTCAAAGGCCCCGTCCTTGCCGCATCCAACGCTAAGAGCGAGCAAAGCAATTAATAGTCCGACACGCATGGATTTACCTCGAAAACGACTTGCGGCAACCGAATGTCAGCAGAAATTGGGTCTGAAACGTCAGAACGGAGTGGATGCCTGTGAAAAAAAACACCGTGGCACAAGTTACCCTGCGAAACCTGAACTAGTAAGATCTCAAAGAGACTTCGAGGGAATATGTTTCATTTTTTTCTCTTCCGGTTGGGGTTGTTCTTCTGAAAACCCGAATTCCGTTCAGGCAGTCACCTCCATTGAAAATGAGTACGCGAACTTCTCAAGGATCGTTGCCAACGTTGGATGAACCCAAGCGTTGCTTTGGCTGTTTTCGACCGTTGAAGCTTTGTTATTGCTCAACCATTCCCGTTGTTGATAACCGCACCTCTGTTCACATTCTGCAACATCGTCGCGAGAGGTCTCATCCGTTCAATACCGCTCGAATCGTCAATCTTGCACTGCAACGCAGTCAACTGATGGTGGGGCACAACACTGAACTTGCCGATCGATTTGATCAGGTTAAATTGAGTTCTGGTGCCGGGCTGTTGTTTCCCGGTTTGGATGCGCGGGTGCTTTCCGAGTTGACGCCTTCGGAATTCCCTGACGAATTGATCGTTCCTGATGGAACATGGCACCATGTGAAAACCTTACTCCGTGACATACCTCGCCTGCAGGAATTA
The DNA here is from genome assembly GCA_028823035.1 of Rubripirellula sp. GTDB lineage: Bacteria > Planctomycetota > Planctomycetia > Pirellulales > Pirellulaceae > Rubripirellula. Next base: position 30,463 of record JAPKCI010000009.1, on the reverse strand, counting down.
CCGCGATACTGTCTCGCTCCGATGAACCCAAGCCGCTATCGAATTCGTCGCGAGCCCCATGCACATGGCCTTTCGACTCTCGAGGCAGTCGTGTTTGCCTTGCAGGCTATCGAACCCGACACCTCCGGTTTCGGTCGCTTGCTCGGGACATTCGATGGAATGATCGACAACCAGATCAAGCAGGGAACATCCAACTGGCGAGAGAATCAACGTCGACGAAGGGGCATGCCCAACGTTCCTCGAGCGTTGACAGGCGATCTCAAGAACATCGTGATTGGATACGGCGAACAGGAACCCGGCAATCGTCTGGAATCGGGCAATCGCTCGGCAGTGAAACCCCGACTGATTTACTGGACTGCTATCCGTCCAGTCAGTGGCGAGCGTTTTCAGTCTGCAATTGACTCACCTGCGTTTCAGGACAAATCATTCATGGAACGCTTGCGACTGTCACCGGATGAGATTCGCGACACGGTATCCATTGATCGGTTTCGTGATCGTTGGAATGCTTTTCTGCGTCCGGATGATCGTGTTGTTGTGCTGCACCCGAGTACCGCCAATTTGTTACAGCAAGTGCAGCCAGGCTGGCCATTGCCTTTGATTCTGAAGGCGATCAGTGTGCCTGCCGAATTGGACACCGCTCCTGTGGTTGAGCCATGCTTGTCTCTGGATGTCTCACCCACGAACCAGTCCCGCGCTCAGGAGCGTCTGGGGATCGCGATCAGCCGCGTCGTCGCGTTGAATCTGGCGTTTCGTCAGAAGCGAGCCTCCTCGCCAAGTGAGTGAGGTTGCCACCTGTTGCCTAGTGAACCGGTCGTTCGTAAGTCAATTCTGAAATTTTCAGGTTGTGATTGGGTTTCCAATGCATGCTCTCTCTTGCAATGGTCAGAGAGGATGGTTTTGGTGAAGACGTGTGCGGACTAAACTGCACAGCAGCAAAAATCGCCAGTCGACTCGCTGCCCATGACGGATTTCCCGATCTCTGGTGTTGAAAGAGCGGAATTGCTCGAGCTTTCGGTTCATGATTGCCATGGTTTTTCCAAACAGGATGACTCACTTGAAAAGAACAATTTCTGCGTTTGTCTTTGCTGTTGTCTTCATTTCCGCGGGCAGTGTCGATTTGTGCCACGTTGCTGCAATGCAGGTCCAACCGCAAGAACGCATGTTTCGCGCGTGGGATAAAAATGGAGACGGCATCCTGCGACGTTCAGAGGTGCCGGAGGGACCGCGGAGAATCTTTGATCAGGTCGACAAAGATCATGATGGAAAAGTGACTCTTGCAGAACACTTGGCAGCGACTTACAGTGCAAAAAGTCCACGGCCTCCCGCTGACTCCGGTGACCTGAAGCGGCATGTCATTCGTCAGACTTGGAGCCAGGAGCCTGACGGATTCGATCGGGAATTCTTTGTTCACGCACCAACCAATGCGAGTAAAAAGTGGCCTGTGACTTTTCTGTTTCATGGCAACGGTGGCAGTGCACGCCCGACCCTCGGCCAGTGGCCCAGGTTGTTACAAGGCCATCTTGTTGTCTCGCCTCAGGGCTATCAACGCAGTTGGAATATCTTAGACGAAAAGTCGAGGGCACCTGATGTTGAGTATTTTAAATCCATGGTCGCCGAAATCAAACAGAAGTATCTCAATGCTGATCTGTCGAATATTTCGCTGATCGGATTTTCCAATGGAGCAGGATACGTTTTTCGTTTGATGATTGAACTGGATGAAGCGGTTCCTATTCGGAATGCTGTGCCACTGATATCTTCCATGGTTGAGCAACAGTATCACCAGAAGGATTTCTGGAATCGCTCGGATGACTCGAAGGCAATCTACGACATGAAAGCAGTTCCAGTGGGAACCCGAGACATTCTCACGATTCATGGGACGGCCGACCGGGTGGTGCCTTACAAGGGTGGAATGCGAGGACGCACCGCCCGGCATTTGTCGGCGCAGGACACCGCTTACGCCTGGGCAGTCCAGCAGGGATTTAAGGGCAAACAACTCAGAGACAGCGAGGGAACAGCCCTCAGTAAAGAGATTGTCCGCTATAATTATCCTCAGGCTAAGGTCACCCACTTGAAGGTCGTCAATGGTGGGCACGGATTCGGGCCTGTCAGCAGGCAAGTCAACGATATCGTCAAAGAATTTATACAGGCTAATGTTCGTTAGTTGGGCGCGACGCCCAGTTTGAATGTTGCTTCGGATGGCAGGTGGCATCAGCAACTTGGCAGACTCCCCCCCCCCAGTATTTTCTTTTCCTGGTTTGACTGGCTCAGTGGTGTCGAACGCAACGGTGCGTGGTTTGGGTACCACGCCGTTGCCGTCCACGGGCAAGCAGGTATTCGTATCAGTAATGTTTTTTCGAACTCGCCTCCGCCCGCTATCGGAATTCATGAATCGAAAAATCGAGCGGAGTCGCACTCAGAAAAGGAACACATGAAACGCATTCAACTTTCCATTGCTGTGCTGTTGATTTTTGGGGCCGTGGGGCGTGCAGAAACAAAGCCAATCAAAGCGCTTCTGATTGCTGGAGGGTGCTGCCATGATTACAAGGGACAGCATGAAGCCTTATTCAAGGGTATCCAACAGAGAGCCAACGTCCAGGTCGATGTTTACTGGACTGATGACCAAAGTACCAACCCTCCGTTTCCGCTCTTCGAGAGTCCCGATTGGGCCAAGGGCTATGATGTAATTATTCACGACGAGTGCGCCGCGAGTAACAAGGATGTGGCCGTCTTGCAACGTATTCTTGAGGTTCACCGGACCATTCCGGCTGTCCATTTGCACTGCGCGATGCATTCGTTTCGCAATGAGACAGATTTGTGGTTCAAACACCTGGGGCTGAAATCGACAAGTCATGGGCCCCAAGAACCAATTTCCATTTCGTTTGTCGACAAAGTACATCCGATCACACAGGGGCTAGCTGATTGGACGACCATCAAGGAAGAACTGTACAACAACGCGGCAATGCATGACGCGAAACCGCTGGCGACCGGAGCACAGTCTTTTAGCCGGAACGGAAAAACAGTCGACGAAAAGGCCGTTGTTGCGTGGACGAATGAGAAACAGGGTGCGAAGAGTTTCAGCACAACTCTTGGTCACAATACGGCAACGGTGGCTGATGACCGGTACCTTGATCTGGTGACAAGAGGACTGCTTTGGGCGTGTGGCAAATTGAGTCCTGAGTACCTGCAGGCGTACTCTGGCAAAAATAAAATCACCTTCATTGAGAAGCGGGACCAACCTACGGTTGTGCCGAAGCTGGGGGTCATGCCTAAAGATTCGACTCTTGTGACGCCATCGGCCTCTTCGACTCAGGAACCGAACTTTCCGTTCAATGCTTTTGACGGCAACCAAGAAACCCGCTGGTGTGCCGCTGGTGCCAGTTACCCGCAGTGGCTGGCGTGGGAATTCAAGCGGCCATTCAAGGTGAAGTCCATTAAGATCAGATGGGAATTTGAAAACGTTTATCAGTTTTTAGTCGAAGGATCAGTAGATGGGAAGCAATGGACACCGCTGCTCGATGCGTCGAAGAATAATCGTGTCATCAGCGGTGATCTTGCGTTGAATCAGACCCTACCGGTCAAGCACATGCGCATCATGGGTTTGAGTGCGGTCGGCGGTTGGTGCAGTATCCGTGAGGTGTCGTTGAAAGGCGAAGGTATCAAGACTCTCTGGCCAACCAAGCAGGATGGCAAACCGTTTACCTATGAGCCGAAGTTGGCGGATCCCTACGCCAAGAAAGGTAATCTGCCGCCGGAAATCAAACCTCTGAGTGAAGCACAGGAGGCTGCGATTCTGAAGGATGTGAAGGTGGCAGACGGGTTTGAGGCAACGGTGTTTGCTGCTCCGCCTGCGGTCAACTACCCCGTGTTTGTTGCCTCTGCCCCCGATGGAACATTGTATGTGAGTTCTGACGGTAACGGGTCGCTTGGGCGGGACCCCGAGCGTGGACGCGTGATCCGGTTGCGAGATATTGATGGTGACGGTCGGGCGGATGAAACCAAGGTGTTCTGTGAAGTTGATGCGCCACGCGGGTTGGTCTGGGACCATGATCGGCTTTATCTGATGCACCCACCTCATCTTTCAGCGTTCATCGATGTTGATGGAGATGGCGTTGCCGATAAGCAGGAAATATTGGTCAGCAATTTGGCCTTTGGATATGACAAACGTCCAGCGGATCACACCACCAACGGCCTGAGCATTGGGGTCGATGGCTGGCTGTATATCGCGGGTGGTGATTTTGGATTCATGGGGGCCGAGGGGACCGATGGCCGCAAATTGACTCATCGCGGCGGCGGTGTGATTCGTGTGCGGCCCGATGGGACCGGGCTTGAGGTTTATTCCACGGGCACGCGAAATATTCTTGAAGTTGCGGTCAGCCCCCGCATGGATCTGTTTGCGCGGGACAACACCAATGATGGAGGCGGTTGGGATGTACGGTTCCACCACTTCACGGGCGGTGACGACCATGGTTACCCACGCCTGTACAAGAACTTTGCAGATGAGTGCGTTGCTCCTCTTGCCGATTATGGCGGCGGTTCAGGTTGTGGAGCTACCTATCTTGATGAGCCCGGTTTCGGTGTCTGGAATGATTCGCCGTTGACGGCCGATTGGGGAACGGGAGCGATTTGGCGGCATTCGGTCAGCCCTCAAGGGGCGACGTTTGTGGAAACAGCAGCACCTCAGCCACTTGTTCGGATGACTCGACCCACTGACGCAGATGTTGACGGCAATAGTCGCTTGTTCTGTGCAAGTTGGAAGGGAGCGACATTCAAATGGGCCGGTTCTGACGTTGGGTATGTGATCTGCGTGAAGCCCAAGGGAATTCAGGATCGGCCGATGCCAATGTTTGTCGATTTGTCGTCAGATGAGTTGGCCTTGCTGCTTGATGATCCCAGCTACCGACGTCGACTTGCTGCCCAGCGGGAGTTGATGCGACGTGGTGATGAGCGGTATCGCCAACCGATGGCTGAGATTCCTGCTCAGCGAAGCGAAGCCAGAAATCTCGCAGCTCGAATCCAGCAGGATGCCACGATCGACGAGATGATTGAGGCTCTGAATCATTCGGACTCGGTCGTGGTTCATATCGCCATCAGGGCACTGGCGAGTCGCCAAGCTGTGGATGCCTGTTTGGTGACTGCCGATGCGCAGTTGGCCACCAAGCCAGAAGTTCAGCCGGCCGGGTTGCGTGCCCTTGCGAAAATGCACACTCCAGAAGTTGTGACGGCTTTGTTGAAACGAGCCGCTGAGGAATCGGATGCAACCAATCGTCAGCATCTCAGGGCGGCTTTGTGCCGGTTGCATTATCAAGAGGGATCCTGGAAGGGGGGGTCGTGGGGCACGCGGCCAGACACCCGGGGACCGTACTATCAACCTGAGGCGTGGAGCGAGACATCGCGAATCAATGATTGGCTTCAACGACAATTGAAAGAAGCCAATGCCGAGGAAGTCACTGCTCTGATTCTCGAAATCAATCGGCATCGAATCCAGATCGATGATGTGGTTGAGCAAATGATGGCCATCGCAGCAGATGATTTTGAATTGGTGGCCCCAACCATTGAAAAACTATCCGCCGCGAGTCAGTTACCCGAGGGAAGTGTTGAGTTCCTTGCCTCAGCAGTCAGGAACCCCTCCCTTTCATCAGCGTCTTTGGCTCAGGCCGTCACAGCCTTGGTTAAATCCAACCAGCCCGCAGCATTAAAGCCAGCATTGGTTGCCGTTGCTGGTCTCAGTGGTGATGCGGCGAAACGCGACCAGCAGCGAGCCTTTAAGAGTCTTGCGAACTCGCGACTACTGCAAAATCAGCTGGACGTTGTTTTGGATGTGTGCGAATCAGAGGACAAGGCAGTCGCGTTTTGGGCGGATGCTGCAGTGCTTGATATTGCTCAAAAAAAGAACGCCAGCCCCGAGGTTCGCGAGCGAGCGAACCTTGCTATTGATTCCATGTGGAAACAGGCTGATCGGCAACTCAGGTTGATCAAGGTAGCGGTGGAAACACAGAACCACTATCTGGATGATCGTATTCTTCAATTGACGAGTCAGCCGGATTCAGTTCTGGCAGAAACTGTTCAGCGTGCAGTGAAAAGACTCCGCATTGCCGAAGAAATGAACTCAAATCTCCCCCGTATTGAATCGATTGGTGTGGATGCTGCATTGCAGCAATTTACCCTGACGTCCGGGGATGTGGCTCGTGGTCAACAACTGTTTAAAGAGGCGAATTGCGTGGCATGTCATACGGTCAGCAAAGACGCCAAGCAGCAGGGGCCATATCTTGGCAACATTGCAGCAACTTACAAAAGACAGCAGCTTGCCGAGGCTGTTCTGCAACCGAACAAGACCATTGCGCAGGGCTTTGCAACCACATCCATCCTGACAGTTGATGGTCGTGTTGTGGTTGGATTTGTGACCAATGAATTGGCTGATCGTGTGACTCTTCGTGACGCTCAGGCCAAGGAACATCAGATTAGCAAGGATGAGATCGAGATCCGCAAGACTCTAAAGACGTCAGTGATGCCGGAAGGCCTGATGGACAAATATTCGGTCACCGACCTCGCTGCGATCGTCGACTATATGAATTCACTGGTCAATCAATGATCAGGGTTGCGTCTATTGGTCCTGCATCGTTTCCAGTAGGGCCAGCAACGCATTGATTGATGGTCGGTCACCCGGATTGTTCCCGGCGTAGAACATCACGACGTCGCCCTGTTTGTTGAGAACCAAAATTGATGGTTTGGAAAGTTGGTCCGCGATCTTGAGCTTATTCACCGCGTATAGATCCGGATCGAGCAGGATCGGGAATCCGAACTTGTCGTTTCCGGTTCCGGAGACTTCCAGACCAGCCTTTTTGAAGTCCGGCAATTGGTCTGTCGAGCCGGGGAAAATCAAGAGAATTTCGGTATCGAGAGCGGTAAACCTTTCGTAGTTTTTAATCAGCCGAGATGTCTGCGTGGTGCAGTAGGGGCAGATCCTTCCTGAAAACCCGCGAGTGAAGACGATCAGCAGGTTTTTCTGGCCCTTGTATTTCGAGGTGGATACCGAGTTGCCATGGGTGTCAATGAATTTCAGTAAGTGGATCTGCGCGCCGTTGTCCTGGTTGCTCTCTATGTCGTCCAGAAAAACGATCGCATCGTATCTCTCCTGTGAAATACCACCAAGCGGATCATTGTTTTGGTTGCTCGCCTCTTTGAAGCTGTAAGCAAGCCACAGCATGGTCAGGCAAAGACACGTTGCACCGGTGACAATGAATGTTTTTGAGCTCATGGCAATAGCGGAACGCCAGAAGTTCTCTTGAGTAACTCGAAATCGTTTGTGCAAGCCAAGGTTAGGAACGCGGTGATGCTTCATGCATGCTGTTTGATGCAATCGGCGCGAGCCTTGTCACAGAAAACTCGCTTGTCGTGGCGACGCTCCGTATGTCCAAGCCTTCACGATAATTATCCACAGGTCCATACTAGCAGTATTGGGGCCGCGCTTGCTATCACACTTCGCTTTTGAGATGGTCAGGAATCAGTTTGACCATGGACCGATGATTTCACTGTTTGCCCGAGTTCCCAATGCGCCCCACAGTCCGTAGGCACTCTTGCTGCCGGGAGAACGATTACCGGTTCCATTCCACTTGACGTTGCCAATGCCACAAAAACCGGCTTCGATGGAATCCGTAATGAATGTGACTGAACCGTCACCCATCAACACGTGAACACCACCAGGGTGTCGACTGCTGGGCGGGTAGATGCCAATGGTGAACGTATTGTTGCCATTGCTGCAAATGGGACCATTCGGAGGAATGATCGTGGTGATACCTGTATTTACGCACATCCCATTAGCCCACTTGTATCCACGCTGGACTTGAACACTGTTGACAAGCGATGCGGTGGGACTCCAGTACCGCATCCGGGCAGGATCACGACCTCTTCCGCACAACATGGGGTTGTTCAAAATTCCCGGAGCACGGTTGGCGTGCGTGGTGATATTGCGATCACCCATGTCGGTGTTCATTTCTGCGCCCATAATGGTATTCGACAATCCATCTAGAACGTCACGAAAACGCGTGGCATATCGAGGGACAAACATGCCTCGGCAGGTGTTCCTTGCACGCCCCGCAACCACCCGATTGACTGTACCGTTCTGCCGAATCCAGCCAGTATTCTGGTACTGAATCGAATCTCCCATGTTCACGCCGTAATTAGTGCGTCCCTGTGACGGAAAACCGACACCCGGATCGCTGGGACATCTGTAAGTCGGGATTTCGGTCAACCATGGGTCATATTGAAAGTTGCTGTGATTCGCGAGACTCATGGCGACCTGCGGTCCCATCGCAGCAAAGTACAGCCCAACAGCAGAGGCAGGTTCCTTGACTGCATACGGATTTGAAATTTCTTGCCACAGCGCCTGTTGTTCCACGAATGGAAGTAGCGGTACCAGAACGCTCAGGTTGTGAAAGTTGTTGCCCCCATATGCCGCACCTTGGGGAACCGGGGTTCGAGCTTGCAGATTACTGCCAAACCGAGATGTGCCCCCACGTTCCATTGGCAACACTTTGTACGCGGAATGGTAATTGTGAAACCCAAGACCGATTTGTTTGAAATTGTTACTGCAGCTCATGCGTCGGGCTGCTTCACGGGCGGCCTGAACTGCAGGTAGTAGTAAACCGACCAAGACGCCAATGATCGCGATTACTACCAGTAATTCGACGAGGGTAAACCCGACTCGTTGATTGTTTTTCATAACGATTTTGAAGTTGCAGAAGTCATTTAACGAAACAAAGACACTGTAAAGATTGCCCGTTCCTTCCTCTGGCTGGTCCCTGCTTGGTTCATAGAGCGGCACACAACAGCATACCTGATAATTGCATTCCGGAGTATCAATCGAGTTCAAAACAACGGTAAATGCGATTTTAGCGGAAAAAAGTTCTGAAACAGTGTTGCCCGAGCCGTGCTGACTCGACTTGATTGCGGATTTTCCGTGTGAACTGCCATTTCAGCATCACGCCATACCAGCGTTGATGGATGAGTAAGCGGTTCCCCCAAGCTTGCTTGACGAATGGTGGGACCCACACACGTCCACTAAATACCACGTGGACGGATGATGGTGGATTTATCGAATTTGATGATCCGCGGTTCGATTTGATGATCCGCAGTTCAGGATGCCATTGCACGCTCGTGAGGTTTGTCTGAGGATCATGCTCGCTTGAAAATCATTTCTGAAATCAAACCGGTCCCATCTTTTGCTCAGGACACGTGCTAGCAATGAGTAATCGAAAGGTTGGTGTTGGCTCGATTTTGGGTCCGTACCTCATCACTCGAAAGATTGGTGGGGGTGGTGCCGGTAATGTGTTCGTGGCAGATGACCGCGAATGTCAAGCACAGGTAGCGGTCAAGGTCCTGCGTCCGGGCGCAGATGAGATTGAGGAAATCCATGCTCGGTTCATTCGTGAGATCGCAGTCGCACAGAAACTGGATGATCCACACATTGTCGCTTACCGTGACTGTGGTGTCGAAGATGGCATCCTCTATTTTGCTATGCAGTATCTGCCTTGGGGATCGTTGGAAGACGTGTTGAGTCAGCGACACAGTTTGCCTTGGCGGGAAACATGCCAGTGTGGTGTTCAGATTGCGCAGGGGTTGCAACATTTTCATGATCACGGAATCCTGCATCGCGATCTAAAACCTGCCAATATTTTTCTATCAGAGGATGGACGGCTCAAGTTGGGCGACTTTGGTCTTGCTCGGGACGTCGAGTCACCGATGCTGACGTTGGCTGGGACTACTGTGGGGTCTGCGTATTACATTGCACCTGAACAAGCAATCGGTGACGACAGTATCGATGGGCGGGCTGATCTTTATGCGCTCGGCTGCATTTTGTTCGAATGCCTGGTTGGACGAACTCCTTTCGCACCACGTGACGGTGATGCAACCGTAACCTTTTATGAAATGATGCGAAGGCATATCGAAGACCAGTCGCCTCGACTGATCGATCTGGCACCTGCTTGCCCACCAGATTTTTGTCGATTGGTTGATCGTCTGCTTTCCAAGAACAGAAAAGAACGACCCGTTTCTGCCGCAGAGGTCACGGATGAACTGCATCGTGTTCTGGCCGAAACTTCCGCTTCCGAACTGTCCAACGTACATGCGCATTTTGGTGATATTCAAGCTGTTGAAAACGAGACTGAATCATTGACAACTCGATTGCGTTCTGGCAGGGATGGCACGCAGGAACAATCAACCGCAAAAATCCTGATGATTTGTGCTGTGGTGTTGGCAGTTGTAATGGTGGCAGCGTTTGTTGCCACGATGCGGTGATCTACTTGGAACTTGTCGTGAGATGGGTTGAGTCCGTTTCGGCTTTGCGATGCCAAGACGCTGCTTTTAGAGTTGCTCTCGATCGCGAAATATTTCGGGACTTTTTTCGGCGACATCCAACGCGTCGGTTGGTTCGCCGCTCAGGTCGACTTCCATGAATTGTTGTGTTTCTGGGATAGCGAGGTGGATATCCGTTTCGATATGCATGCTGACCTGAAGATTTTTTCCGCGCAGGTTGAACACATGTCCCCCGAAATTCCGTTCTGTGTTGATGAAGTGAAAGTGGTATCCTGGGACAGTGATCGAAGTGGCATAGGATGGCGCCCAGAACCCGACCAGAGTTCCCTCTTCTCGATTAGAGTGAAATTGACTTTGGTGTTCGACGGCCTCCACCAGGTTTTCTCCCTGATGAGCTTTGCAAATAGCGCGAAGTGACAAATCCTCAAAGAGACCTTCGATACGGAATCCAACAAACAGATTATTCGAAGGTCGCTGTTGGTCGAGTTGCTCAAGCATCTCTTGAAAACTTTTGGCATCGTTCATTTGGAATTGATGGTTTCCAATGAACCTTGTGATGGTCGCGAAGGGAACCCACGCGTCATCGGAAACTTCATGGGCTGTGCCTTTATCGCGGATCTGGTAACAGGTCCCGTCGAGCATCACCATTTCGCCATCGAGTCCCTCGAACGTTCCCAGTCCGAAGTCACCATGACGTTTCAGGTCATGCACTCGCGTGCAACCATCGAAGACACCTTCAACCAACGCTGTGCTGGTAGAGACTTGAAACAACGAGTGTTGCTGGACATCCAGTTCATTTGCCAAAGCACGCTCGACGATGTGCGAGATGCTGTCACCCGTGCGGGTTTGCTCGATTTGCAATGCTTTCCAGAGCGTGTTGGATACACGACATTTGAGTCGATGAAGGCTTGCTGGCATCAGAAGACCTGCTTTGTTTTTCCGCGGAGCAAAAGACAAATAGCGGTGTCTCAACCGGCCAATTCTGACAGAGGTCCGGCCAGGTCCAGGTCTTTCAGTTGAGCATCGAGTTGACCAAAATGATCTGCGGTTTTAATGCCGGCGGACTGCATCAAGCTGAGGTAAAGATTGGCAATGGTTCGATGACCGGCGTTTTGATAACTGGGGTATTGTAGGTACCGACCTGACCTGACTTTGTTTTGCATTCCACCGACCAGTACGAAGGGCCAGTCCCGTTGCCCGTCATGGTGTTGCCCCCCAGCGCAGGAAAGGTAGACGATCAACGTATTGTCCAGCATGGTTCCATTGCCTTCGGGGACCTTTTTCAGTCGTTTCGCCATCTTGGCGATGTAGTTGAGATGCAGTTTGTCGATTTCCTTGCGGGCCCGAGGTCCATCCCATCCATTGGCCGTCTTGCCATCACCGAGGTGACCAAGAGCGTGAACGTGCTGATTGATACCCAGTTCAGAGTAAATGATCCCCAAAGTGTCGGGTCGGATCGTGATCACATTGGTCAAGCCTGTGATTAACGCGGCGGTTGCCAATTCGAAATGAAGTCCCATGCGTACCGACGGGACGCTCGAGTCGTATTTGCTCGTCAACTCGGGTGCGTTTTTCTTAATGCTTTCCTCTAAAGAAACTTTCTTTTGTTCCCGGATCCGCAACGATTCGAATGCATCGGTGTAATGCGAGAACCGATCCTTTTCTTCCGCAGAGAGTTGTTTCTCGATCCGGCGGGCATCATCCTTCATGAAGTCCATCAGATTACTGTTGAGGGTCAGTTTTTGACGGATCTGTTCAGGACTGGCTACCGCAGAGCCAAACAGTTCCAGATAGGCTTTTTTGGGACTGGCCTGGTAGGCGACCGGTCGACCTTTAGCTGATGCTGACAGGTTTGGGTAACAGTAACTGTCCTGTGGCCCTCGGGTGTACTGTTCCAACAAAGGACCATTCATCGCCATTCCGTACATGCGATACGGGCCGGCTGACAGGTGCTGGCCCAAAATGCAGTCGACGGTAGCAGCGACTGCAACCTGTTCGGAGTGATGGCACGATAAAGCGCCATAACCGGCGGTGTGGTTGCCCACAAAGTTCTTTCCCGACAATCCCTGAATGACTGTCAGTTGATCCCTGAGTTCGGCAAAGGCTGCCAGGTTATCTGGCAGATTGTTTTCCATCAACGGCACATCGACCATTGCATCGCGATCTTGTTGCCACGGATTCGGCAGACTGCTGGGCAACAGGTTTTGCTTGTCAATTCCGCTGGACTTGACCACGAACACGAAACGTTTTGGCAGTGCGTTCTCATCGCCAGCGGCGTGTGCTGCGATACTTTGCAGGAAAGGGGTCAGCGCGATGGGGGCGGATCCGATCGCCTGTACCACACGTCTTCGTGTCACCAGCATGTTGTTATTCATGGAAATCAATCAGTCGTTATGGCAGGAATGCACCATCTGGCCCATTCAGTTTCCTGGACGGGATGTGATTCGGCAATGTTCATTTCAGCGACGGTACAGGAATGAGTCAGAGCACAACAGGGAAACGAGCATGGCCTGAAAACTCCCACCATTTTTCAGGTAGGCAGTTTCTGCGTTGATCAGTGTTTGTGAGTCACTCAGCATTTCGTTTCTGCCCATCAGAAAGCGGAATAGATGACGGATGAAGGACTGGCGGGCTCGTGCCGACCGACCAAGGCGACGCATCAGGTCGATTGCGTTTGTGACTTCTCCATCGACGGCAGGGTCGCCCGTTCCCAGCAGCATTCCGGTGGCGTCAACTTTCCGTGGGCTGATCTCACCTTCCGCCAGTCGTCGTTCAAACTGTTTGCCGCGTTGGTGAACGATTAGGCCGTCCTGGTCGAAATAGACCTCGGTGCGGTGGCGGCCCCAGTCATCATAGATTTCGAACGGTTCACCCAGAGGGTTCATCTTTCGGTGACAACGCCAGCACCTTTCTGCCCGAACTGGTTCCATACGTTCACGCAGTGTCTTATGGTGATCATTCGGCACGTTTGCATCGACATCGGGTGGCACATCCTGAATCACGCCGGCCAACAGTTTTTCTTGAATCCAACGTCCTCGGCGGATCGGGTCATTGCCATCATTGACAGAGTGTGCGGCCAGCCATGCCGGGTGTGTGAGGATGCCCGCGCGTTGGTCGGCAGGCAGTGCAAAAGGCTGTTCCAGTGGCCATTCCCAAACTTGCCGTTGTTTTCGATGGGTGGGCGGCAGATTGTAAACCGCGATGTAAATGAGGTCTGTCTGGCCTCGTACCGGCTTCCCGCTTTTTTGTTCGTAGGGCCAGCCAGGAAACGGCGTTAGCCCATCTTCGAACGCCATTTTTACCAGCTTACTTCTGGATTCTGCATCCTGGCGGATTCGTGCCAATTCCTCTTTTTCTTGTGGCCGATTTGGATCTCGTTTGGCACGTTCAAAGTCGGCGATTCTGCGGGCTACTTTCTGTTCCGCATAATCATCCTGAATGACTTCGTCGTAGTACTGGCGGGCAATGTCATTGTCACCAGGGTGTGCCACATAGAAACGGTTGCCCGTCAGCAATTCCTCGATGACGTCCTTGTCACGGTTGACGTGATACTGAACCAGTTGTTCGGCTTCGTACATCAATCGATTGGTATTCCACTGTTTGATGTCAGCTTGATGAACCCGTGACATGTCCTTGAATACTTTGTCAGCCTGGTTGTATCCAAAGAATTCTTCAAAGAACCGCATGACTCTTGGCGTGTTCCGAGGGTTTATCCCGTCGGCAAGGATTGACTCGACCAGTTTCGCAACGTCATCACGGTTCTGCAATTTGTTGGCCGTGATCGCCTCGCGTATCAACTTGTTCTGTTCCGGGATGGAGTCGGTCAGGGCGTAGGAAATCGCGTAGGTCAGCTCCTCAGGCGACAAATGACGACGGCCATGCGAGTCGATGTCACCCAGACCAAGTTCCATCCGGTAAATCGATTCGGTCGACAGATACATCGCCTTGATGGTCGTTTTGAACCCGTCCAAATTTCCTCCATCGGCCATGTTCTTGCGCAGAAACGCAAGGTATTTCGCCTGTTCCTCTGGTTGGGGTAAGCGTCCAATGGCACGTCGGAATTCAATTTTCAGCATGTCGGCCAAATGCTCGTCGGCTGGCATCGACTTGTCGTCAGCCAGTGAGTCGAATTTTCCTTCTCTGGTCCAGATGTCCAGCAGTTGGTCGGTGTTGATCAGGATCATCTCGACCGTACTTTGATCGACCCCACTGGCGGCTGCGTAATCGCGTATGCCACGCTCGCTTGTGATGAAACTGAATGGGCTTTGAGCGTCACGGATTCCCTTGTGTTGGAAAATCTGCGGACTGAGTCGCCACAGTCTTGATGGTGAGAAAGGCAATGTCTTGATCGTCCCGGAAAACAGCAGCTCGTGACTGATGTAATTTCCGTAATCTGGATTCATCAGTTTCAGACGATAGGACGCATGAAGTTCTGATATTGAGAGTTGGTGTTCGATCCAGATGATCGCCTTCGATTTTTCAATCGGATCGGGGCGTTCTTCTTCGGGTGGCGGCATCTCATCGAATTGAAGTGTCTGAAGGACTCGTAGCCACATGTCTGCCGTTTCTTGATCCGCAGGGGTCGTCACCAGTTCATCGAGCTTCAGTCCCGCCTTGGCGTCTGCGCCGACATGGCATCCATAGCAATGTTCCTGCAGGAGCGGAATTACATCCTCCTGCAAACCGACTTCCTCTTGGTTGTCGCGTGACTTGGCGACTGCCTGACCGGTTGTTTGCGACCATAGCACTTCGGTAGTGCAGTGGGCAGCAACCAGAATCTGTATCAAGACAACGATAGGCTGGAAGACCAGTTTGCTTACTCGTTGGGGCAGTACAGCAGAAAAGGAATAACGAAACATCTGTGACCAATGAGTGGCAAAACGGGTGAGATTAATTGGCAGGCCCCGGCAAACACCTCTTGGTGGTTGCAGCACTTGTTAGGCGAATCATGTCGCTTCGTTCAGTGTAGGGCAATGTTTTGAATCGTCTCCATCATAACTGTTATCTCATCGCTACTCAGGTACAAGTTCCCTGCCATACGCCAACTGCCGCTTTCGCTACACATTGTAGGATGGCTACGCATTGTATGTTTATCCCATCCGACATCACAATTCCATCCAGTTTGCACCGAATTCCATTGGGCGTCGCCTGCCGCTGGCGTTCGAGCCTTCTGCGGCATGTTGACTCGGGAGTAGGGAACTGTTGTTGATGCAGTCACAGTTCCCACAGTCGCAGTTCCCGCAGTCGCCAAGAACGAGGTTGACCAGTGGACCGTGTCGGCAATCAGAGTTTTTCGAGGATTTCGACAGCTCTTTGCTCGTAAATCGCCTGCCAGTGGGGCGCCAGGATGCAATCACTGTCTTCCTGCGCTCCACCCACGTTGGCCAGTTGCTCGGTGGTCGGTGCGTAATAGATGTACCCGTTGGTATAGCCTGCAATGAACGTATGCTGGTGAGGAGACTTGCCCTTCAGGTTCAACCCGATTTGTACTGTCAGCTCGCCAGGGAAACTTGTCAGCACAAAGTCGCCGATGCGGCACCCAATCAATTCGACATCCACGGTTCTCTTGGGAGCTTCCAGATTTTGTTTCTGGTGCATCTTCAACAACCGGAGGTTTGTGTTCACGCGGGTGAGCTTCTCCATCGTTTCGATGTTTTGAATGTAGGACTTGATGTCTTGACGGTTGCGTGCATCCATGACGGACAATTCTTTGCGTCCTAATGCCTCCTCATGCAGATACCGGTGCGAATAGTAGGCGGGATACTGGTCGGACAAGCGATATTTGACCACGAGAGGCAGAAACGTTTTTAAACTCAGAGTGGTGCCTCGTAAAGATTGTGCCAGCCTCAGTTGCTCTTGTTCCTGATCGATGATTTTTGAGGCAAGATCGGCTCGCGGTAACTCGAGTGTTTCATGGATCCACTGAAATCGATCGTCTTGTTTTGTTTCGACGGCCCGTACGGCTTTGAGTGTGCTCAAGGCAAGAAGATTACCCAATGACACCGCGTCGCGGGGCTGATCAACATGCTTGTAAAAAACAGGGTTGATGTCACCGCCGCATCCTTGCAGGAAAAGTGCCATTGCTCCCCCGCCCAGATTGTCTTCGATGACTGTCGATGCCAGTCCGGTAATGTCAGCGGTATTTGCACCGCTGGGTACGCCCTGGATAGGATGGCAGGCAAAATTGTAAATCACGGCCAACGGAGTACCTGACATTCGATCAAGTCTTAGCACGCCTATCTCGGGATCAATGGGGCCGACTCCGACAACGTCTTTGTCTGGTGGCATCGAGTAAGCATGGCGAACGTCAATTTCTCGATCGTCTTTCATCAGCAGTCGGCGATTTTCTCCAACTCGATCTTCGTGGCCGTGCCCGACTCCGATACGGACGGGAACCAACTCGGACGCGGCTGCCTTGATCGCATCGATCGTCAGCATGTCGATATCACCACGCACCACTCCGTGGCAGTGACTGGCGTTGACCAGAATGCGTGTGCCCGGAATCCCGAGGGTCTCTTGAATCGCTGACCGGACTTTTCCCAGGTAGTCGTCCTTGATGTATCCGATTCCCCCGATCGCGACCGCATCAACGGTCACGATCACGGCCTGTTCTCCGCCCTGTTTCAGCACGAGCGCCTTGACGTAAAGCGGATCATGGACCGGTCCAGATTTGTAGTCGGTGACGTCAACCTTGGCCACGCCAGCCATCATTTGGCCGCAGCATGTCGCGGGCAAAGTGATCAAAGCAGCAAGCAGAACCGAACCCTTGAACGTGATGTATTTAGAGAAATGCATGATCTGTTACCTGCCTGGATTAATCATCGGAAACTCAGCGTCGGTTGAGCTGGCAATTCGGATGCCACACGCACAACAAACAGATGAACTGGAAACGCTGGCTGACAGGACGGCACACCTTTCTGGGCGTTTCGTTGCCGTCCTGTGCTGACAGGAGAGTGTCGGCTTGTACTGCGGAAATTTAATGTGCCGCAGTTCACCGATGTGTATCTTCTGACAGTCGGTTAGCTGCTCAGCGGCGGCTACCCGGCAGTCACTGCCCTACGGTTTCAGCAGGTTTTGCATCTCGTCGCCCATTCCGTGTCCGATCCGGGTGTACCAGATTGCGCTGCCGAGGTAATGGTAGGGTCGATCTGACCCGACCAGTTTCCACTGTTCGAAATTGTCTCTCCATGTTGGGTACAGCTCTTCTGCTGCCTTGTCCACAAGGACATCAGTGCGGAAGGCACTAACATTTCCCTTGAAGTCGGCTACGTCGTTCATGGACAGCTGCGCTGATTGCACAGCGAGCATTCCACCCTTTGCTGGCTGTGATCCATTGTTGCCAATCGCGGCAATGACGAACGGCAGATCTGGTTTTCCGAGATCTTTGCGAACATCGTTGATGAAGTGCTTCATGTTCTCGGCGTACTCATTCGGGGCATTGTCGCCGAACATGTCATTGAATCCCTGGAACCAGACAAACCCGGCAATTTCCAGTTTCTGGCCTTTCAAAGCGGGGAACATGGTCTCATAGTTCTCGAATGTATCTTTGACCTCCTGCATCATGTTTTGATAAGAAGATCCGTAGGGTGCTTTGATGTCTGCCATGGTTGGCAAGGGATCGCTCTTGCCGCTCTTCTCGTTTTGCTTGCGTTTCTGTTCCTGGGATCGGTCCAGTTCGGCTTGCAGGATTTCATCGCTGGGTAAACCGGCCGAGCGTGATCGGAATTTCTGGTACAGCGAGTGGCCGCCCCAAGCCGTTTTGATTATCAGGACTGGTTCTTCGAACAATTCACCCATCATGTGGCCAAATTCAAGCTCGGGTCCTGTTTTGCTGGGGGAGCCATAGCCGATGGTCAATCCACCGTTTCGGTTAAGGAATTTGATAAACACGTCGTCTCGGACGGTCCAGTCGCCGTCTGTTCGCAAATGGGCAAAGATTTCTTTGGTCTTTTCGTCGGTGGCTTGATGCGTGATCAAATCGTTGGCGGCCTTGCCTTCCATGTTTGACTGACCGGCCATGATGAATACCTTGACGGTGCCGTCATCACCCACCGCAATTGCATTGGTCGCGGTCGACCAACTAATTACTGCACACAGGGCGAGACAATAGAGAGAAGATTGTTTGACCATCGTAAAAGGCTCCGAAAGGATGGGATGGCTAGCGAATTTTGCCAGCAGTGTGTGGGATGCAGTGTGCGGGATCAGGGGGGCAGTCATGGACTCAATCCGCAGTCTAGCGGACCGCGTTGCCCCTCGCAGCCTCTTGAAAAGATCAAGCCGCAAAATTCTCATTCTCTCGCGGGTTGCGATTCGTTGATTGCCGGCCCTGGAGTGGGGGCAGGCGGGTTGTGACGTGATTTGCGTTACCAAACGACGTCGTAAATCAGAGCCTTTGACCTATGTCAGGCTGCTGCTGGTATGATTGTGACTTGTTCAACTCTGTTTGTTTCTTCCAATGATGTCACGCCCATGTTTTGCACGAACGAGAATCAACAGTCCTTTTCGATCGGCCCTTGGAAGTGGCTGTGTGTCATTGTGTGCCTGGCCGGAATCGACGCAGTCCAAGCTGGCGAAAATACGAATGTCCTGCTTTTCACGGCGGACGACCTGCATGCGGAATCACTTGGTTGCTATGGCGGTCGCCCGGTCGACCTGACTCCGAGTCTCGATGCCTTTGCTGCACAAGGCCTGCGTTTCAATCGCGCGCATGTTAACGTCGCCATTTGTGCTCCCTGTCGCGCGGTGATTGCCACAGGACGTTATAGCCATCGGTCTGGCGCCATGGGCTTCATGCCAGCTCGTGAGGATGTTCCTGATATCGTGAATGCGATGCAGGCAGGGGGCTATCTGACCGGCATCCTAGGAAAGGTGGGACATTCCTCACCCAAGACATCCATGAAGTGGGACTACGCTTTTGACCAGAAGGAACTCGGGAACGGACGCAACCCGGAACTCTATTACCAACGCAGTAAGACGTTTCTGGAACGGAGCAAGAAAGAAAATAAGCCGTTTTATTTCATGGTCAATTCGCACGATCCGCACCGGCCTTACTGCAACCCCGATAAATTAACCAAAGGTGCGGCGATGCCATCACGCACCTACACAGCGTCGGAAGTCACCGTGCCCGGATTTCTGCCCGACCTGCCAGGCGTGCGTGAGGAGTTTGCCCAATACTTGAATTCGACACGACGTCTTGACGATACGTTTGGCCGCGTGATGCAAGCCTTGGATGAGTCCGGCATGGTAGACAACACGCTGGTGATTTTCATATCGGACAATGGAATTGCGCTACCGTTCGCAAAGTGCAATGCCTGGTTCCACAGTTCGCGAACTCCATGCCTCGTTCGGTGGCCTGGGATTGTAGACCCCCATTCCGCCAATGAAACGGATTTCGTTTCTGTTGTCGATTTCTTTCCGACGTTCTTAGAGGCTACAGGCGTGAAAGGGCCAGCAGGACTCGATGGAACTTCGTTTCTTTCCATACTGAAAGGGCAGAAGCAATCCGGACGCGAACAGGTTTACACACAGATTGATTCCAAAGCAGGTGCGGACGCGGTTCCGATGCGTGCCATCCAGAACGCGAGATACGGCTACATTTACAATCCCTTCAGCGATCAGAAACACTGGTATCGTAATAATAATGAAGGAAAAACGATGGCGGCCATGCAAGCCGCGTCTGAATCAGATGCCGCGATTGCTGCCAGAATCCAGCTTTTTCGCTATCGAGTTCCTGAAGAGTTTTATGACCTGCAGACCGACGCTGACTGCCTGCACAATTTGATTGATCAGAGTGAACATGCAGGTACCATTGCCTCCATGCAGCAACAACTCATCGATCAGATGAAACGTACTGGTGACCCTATGCTAGAAGCATTTCTAAACCGTTCGGACCGTGCGGCGGTCGATAAAATTCTACTGGACACTTATGGCCCCCTGAAGCCGAGCAAGAAACCTCGCAAAAAGCCAAATTCGACGCCAAATTCGACGCCAAACAAGAAGACAGACAAGAAGCCAAATTCAAAGTCGGGCAAGCAGCCGAATCCGAATCCGAGCAAAAAACAGAAGTCTGGTACATGATCGGCCAGCGGAGGTGTTCGGCGATTTCGTCCCAGTTGCAACCGACCGAATTTGATGTTTCTGGTCAAGCCAGGATTTCTTGGGCAACGTTGCCGTAAACATCGGTCAGTCGGTAGTCGCGTCCTGCATGGCGATAGATCAGTTTTTCATGATCGAGGCCCAGTAAGTGCAGAATGGTGGCATGTAAATCATGCACATGCATTTTGTTGACTGTCGCCTTGAAGCCAAAGTCATCGGTTTCGCCATAGGAAATTCCTCCTTTGACACCGCCCCCAGCCATCCACATGGTGAAGCCGTGGTGATTGTGGTCGCGTCCGGTACCGTTCTCGGATGTTGGCGTGCGTCCGAATTCGCCTCCCCATACGATCAATGTATCATCCAGCATTCCTCGTTGCTTCAGGTCTGTCAATAAAGCGGCGATTGGCTGATCAATGTCCTTGCACAACTTTGGCACCTTTGTGTCGTGGCCACTGTGGGTATCCCATGGCTGACCATTGCCGTAATAGACCTGGACAAATCGGACACCTCTTTCCACCATTCGTCTGGCCAATAGGCAACCGTTGGAAAAGTGCCCCTTGCCATAGGCTGCCCGTGTCTGCTTTGACTCTCGCTCGAGATCAAATACCTCGTTGGCTTCGAATTGCATCCGAAAAGCTGTTTCCATCGAAGCAACACGTGCATTGAGCAACGATGCGTTACCACGTCCAACTTGGTGTTCACTATGAATCTGTTGCAGCAAATCGAGCTGCCTACGCTGAGTCTTGTCGTCCCACTGAGCATTTTTGAGATGGGGCAGCATCTTGTCTGGCTGCATCGTGGAATGGTTGATATAGGTCCCCTGATGCTTTGATGGCAGAAAGGCACTATTCCAGAGGATGGAAAACCGCACCGGTCGACCGGGACACAAGACAACGTAGCCGGGAAGGTTTTCGTTTTCCGTGCCCAAGCCGTACAAGAACCATGCTCCCATACTGGGCCGCGTCGGTGTGATCGTACCGTTGTTCATCTGCAGCAGAGCCGGTCCGTGATTCGGGTTGTCGGCGTGCATGGAATTCAGGACACAGATATCATCGATGTGTTGGCTGAGTTTTGGTAACAATTCACTGACAGGCAATCCACTCTCGCCGCACCGTTGAAATTTGAATGGCGATGGTAACAACCCACCCGTCGGTCGCTCGGTCAGTAAATCAGCCCCGTTGGGTTTGGTGCCTGCGTATTTCTGTAATGCGGGTTTGGGGTCAAAGAGATCAGATTGAAAGGGACCACCGTTCATGAACAGGTGGATCACCCGTTTGGCCTTAGCCGGGAAATGTGTTTGTCCTTCAGGGAGCGAACCGGCATGTGAGGACTCAATGGACGACAACAGGCTGGCCGCACCAATCATCCCCATGCCACCGCCAAATTGCCGGAGCAAGCGACGACGATCCAGCGGTTGTGGGGGGGGTGTGAACACGATTTTTATTCCGTTGTAAAGTTGTGTCGTTCCTTGAAATGGTCGGCCGCAATTTCAATCGATGAACAAAAATTCGTTGCTGGCCAAAAGAACATGCGCGTATTGCTGCCAAGTTGCCTGCATGCTCTGAGATTCATCCCCCACAAATTGCTGACCCAACTCGATTTCTCGCTCCGTCGGAGGACGTGAAAACAATCGCCAATGAATGTCAATGATCCCGGCACGCATTGCCGCCAGTGTCCTGTCCGTTTGGCGTTTGGCCAGCGTCTTTGCCTGATCTGCGAGCAGAGGGCTGTTCAGGGCAAATAATCCCTGAATCGCCGTTATCGTAAGGGTCCGTTGCGAACTGTGTTGGGTTGGATCGGGGAAATCATGAACCATGAATGTAGGGGACATGTCTCGGCGGTGCACCGTTGCGTATAGCGTGCGTCGTCTATTTTTGACGCTGTCAATGTCGATCGACGCCCCACCCAGAGCGGCATCGAGTGTCTCGCTTGCGTCGAGCATTGCATCCCGCCATTCCTCAAGGTCCAAACGGCGTGGAATCATATAAGAGAACCACTGATTTTCAGGGTCCCGTTGGTGATTGGGTGTTGCTGCCGAAGCTTGTTGCCATGTTGCTGACAGCAGGATCTCTCGATGCAGCTTTTTTATTGACCAGCCATTGGCAATGAATCTGGCCGCCAGGTCGTCAAGTAATTCAGGATGCGAGGGGGGTGAGCCTTGTCGACCGAAATCACTTGGCGTGGTTACCAGGCCACGACCGAAATGCGCCAGCCAAATCCGGTTCACCAGGACTCTAGCGGTCAATGCGGCAGCTTCAGTTGTGATTGATTGCGCCAATTCCAGGCGACCGCTGCCATTCCGATAGGGCTTTGGTTCAGCCGACAATACTGCCAGAAAGCGACGTTGGACGATGGGGCCAGGTCGGTTGGGATTCCCGCGTGCAAACAAAGGCAAGTCTCTGGGTTCCTTTCTGTACTCCAGCCGTGTTCCATCTTGCGGTGTCTTGCCAGCGCGGACGACAAACATCGACTCTTCCGACAGGGCAGTTGCCAGCGGAAGGTTGTAGAGTGGTGTAGTGGTCTTGATTTGATTGACGGTTTGATTGATTTCGTCAATGCGTTGTTGGGGAACCGGTGTTTCCTTTTTTCGTTTGGCAAGTTCTGCTTCCAGCTCAGCGACTTTCTGCTTCGCAGCTAGTACGGGTGCGTAAGACTCGGCGGGTACCGTGGGCAATTCCACTTGACGGCAGCTGGCAAAGACCCCAGCTAACGCGTAGTAGTCTTCCGAGCTGATCGGATCAAACTTGTGGTCGTGACAACGGGCACAGGCAACGGTCAAGCCGAGGAAGGTTCGCGAGACGGCATCGACACGTTCTTCCCACTCATCTGCAACAATTACATTGATGATCTCGCAAGGCAGTTTGAGTTCTTTCCAGTAAGTTGGGCTGAGCCCAATGAACCCCAATGCCGGAAGGTCGTCCGGCCCTGTTTCGGGGATCAAGTCGGTTGCCAATTGACGGTGAATGAACTCGTCGTAGGGCATGTCATCATTCAATGCCCTGACGACCCAGTCACGATACAAATAGGGTTGTCCTGACTGATGCAGCCAGCTGGCGGTCCGGTCGGTGTAACGCGCCATGTCAAGCCACCACCTGCCCCACTTTTCTCCGTAACGAGGGGATTCCAGTAGCGAATCAACCAACCTTGAGTAGGCGTCCGCAGAATCATCCTCAGTGAATCGGCGCACCTCTTCAGGCTTTGGTGGCAGTCCCGTCATTGCAAAGCTGAGGCGACGGATCAGTGTTGCACGGTTTGCAGCAGGTGAAGGCGAGAGTCCGTTCCGGTGCATTCCTGCCAATACAAAATCATCCATTCGCTGCTTGGACCAAGCGTGGTCAGCGAGTGCTGACAAAGCCTGCTGCTGAACCGGCTGAAACGACCAGAACTGGCGTCCCTCGATATAGTCGATGCTGCCCGAGGTCGATGGCTCCTGCGCACCTGAATCAGGAAAAAATGCTCCGCGTTTCACCCACTCGGTCAATGCGTCGAGCTCTCGATCGGATAGTTTTCCTTTGGGTGGCATGTGAACGTCGCCTTCATGACGCACCACTGCGATCAGCAGACTTTTTTCAGGGTTGCCAGGAACAAGGACTGCACCACTGTCCCCACCACGTTTCAGACTTTGTGCTGTATCAAGCTGTAAACCACCATGCTGCTTCTTCGCCTTCAAGGAATGGCAGGGGTAACAGTGTTCGCTTAGTAAGGGCCTGATTCGACGTTCAAAAGTCTCTACCGTTGTAGCATCGACCGACGGTTTTGCCTCGCCAGCACATGCGGAGCTGGCAATCAGGCAAACAGACAGAACGACAAATCGCAGTTGATAGACCATGGCATAAAATCAGGGTGCATTGCTGCAAGGATCACAGTCTTGTCAGTTGAAACCGTATGAGACGCGGTTGTGGCAAGCCGAGTTGAGGTGGGTGTGAAATCAATGGGTGACGAAACGCTGTCGCAGGGTGGGACTTGATGTTGCGGGGTAGCACGCTGGCGGCAAACACACATCCTAACTCAACCATCGAAGCCGGACGTGCATTCCGGTGGAAATCCCTTTGACAGCTCGCCTTTTTATGTTACTGCAACCCTAGGATAACACGTGATAGCACTGATTGGCGTCGCGGCAGCACAGCTTTGCCAGCGATCAAATCCATGTTTACCAGAGTTGTTTGATAACAAAACTGTTTGCCCAATCGTTAAGGCCTGAGCTTTCGGAGGTCGATGAAAGAGGAAAGTCAGTTGCCGGCGACCGTATTCGTCATCGTCAGGCAGGAAAGTGTGAATTGAACTAACGTCCTTTAGTCCAGTCGGTGCTTGATCCAGCCCAGCAGGGTTTTCTTGGACGCTTCCGTGCCAAGCTCGAACTCCGCCGTTTGAAGAAACTGCCGCGATATCAGGCTTTCAGTACACGGCTGTTTGGACCCGAGTTGCATGGTGTGGATGGTCGATCCTTCTACCACAGTTTTCGCGAAATCTTCGTGGATCGAATCTATGAATTCGCGACAGATGCAGCGGCTCCTCGGATTGTCGATGCAGGTTTAAATATTGGCTTGAGTCTGTTGTTTTTTAAGCATCGTTATCCAGACTGTCAACTCACTGGATTCGAGCTTGACCCGAATGTAGTCAAGGCGGTTCAACAGAACGTGGAGTCCTTTCAGCATTGCGTTATCGAGTTGGTCCAGAACGCCGTTTGGACAGAAGAAACAGTTCTGGCATTTCAGTCTGAGATCGCTGATGCAGGCCACCTTTCAAGTGAGCCAGATGGCAGTGGTGTGATCAGCGTTGACGCTTGTTTGTTACGTCCGTTTTTGCAACAGCCAGTGGATTTTCTGAAGATGGATATCGAGGGATCTGAAGTTGACGTTCTGCTGGATTGCGCGGATGACCTTCCACGGGTATCGAACCTGTTTGTGGAATACCATTCTTTTGCCGATCAGCCACAACGCTTACATGAGCTGATCGCGGTTCTTGCTGCCGCAGGATTCCGCTATCAGATTCAAACACAGTTTGCGTCCAAGAATCCATTTTGCGAGCTGGATTTATAGCTCGGAATGGATTTGCAACTAAATGTTTTTGCATATCGAGAGACGCAGCAAACGTCCGATTTTGACCGCGGTGCTACCTGAATCGTTTTGCGAGAAAATGCTGTGTCTGTTATTTGGGCAGCGGCAGCAGGATGGGGGCGTTCTCAGCAAATGATGCTGTCCCCTGTTTGCCGTCCATCAGGTATTGAATCGTTAGCTGCTTAACCTGTCCAGGTACAGGATCACCTCCGAAACTGGTGTTGTAGCCTCCCGCGGGCAAAGCAATCCAAGGAACAGATCCTGCGCGCTTGCGGACAATTTCGGTGACATCTTTGACGATGCCATCGGCGCCGTATTCAGCCCGAATGATCTGCAGCTTCACTGTTTTTATGCCACCAGCTTTCAGCATGGCAGCGATGTCGATTCCTTTGCCGCCAAGTTTCTGCGCGATCTGTGATGCCGCTAGCGTCGCATCACTTTTCAGTGCCGATACCTTTTGGGCTCGAAGAGCCAATGCCAGGCCCTCGGCACTGGGGTGAATTTTTAGTACATCGAGCACCAACTTTTGCTCGTCGATTCGTGTCGCTTGATCAAAAGCCTTGCGACACATTTCCACGCGTTGGGATTCAGGCATGGGAAACTTTCGGGCCACGCCAATGTATCCACGTAAACCACGGAGCCTGTACTTTGCCGTCGGTCCCGAGGTCGCGAGACTCATCAGGCTTGGTGCCGCAGCGACGCTATTCCATTTTCCAAGCAGACGGCTGCCGTCATCCTGTTGCTGAGCATCGGCGCTCATGGCGGCTGCCGAAACTGTTTCAAGAGCGGCCTGCCCACCCATTTCGGCCAAGATCTCGAGGATCGTGGTCTGCGTGGACGTCGATGCATTGGAGATTGCTTTGGAAAGCTGGCTGGCGCAGGCTTCACGGTCCGGCATGCGAACGCAGGCTGCTCTCAATGACTGTCGGGCAATCTCGGAATCCTCCGAGTGCCGGGGTGCTGTGACCGAGGTAACCAGCAAGGAAAGTCGATCAAGCGATACGGTTTGCCCGAGCGCGACCAATGCAGCCTGACGGACGATTGCGTCCTGACTATCCAGTGCCCTGACGACCTGTGGAACAGCGTCGATTCGACGTTGAGCGACGAGATGCAGCAACACAGGGTATTGCTGCCCCTTGGCCGTCGGCAGCATCGCAACGATCTTGCCATCGACCCGGTCACCGGGAAGTTCCGCCAGAGTCTCCTTGGCAACCTGTCGCAGATCGGGATCGTTGCCTGTTGCCACGCCCAGTAAGCTGGCCAGACAGGATTCATCGCCTACTCGGCGAAGTGCTTCAATCGCTGATGCCTGAAGCTGCTTGTTGTTCTGTTCTACCGCTTCAAGGATAGCTGGCAGTACAACAGTTTCGGGTCGGTCAGCCATTGCCTGAATGATCCAGGCCGCCCGTTCAGGTGACACCTGTTTGAGTTCTGCTGCCAACGCGGCATCAACCTGATTGCCAGGAAATTCACGCACGGTTGCCAACGCCAATTGACGCAGTTTTTTCTCTGGTGAACGAAGTGTTTCGACCAGCAACGGCACTCCTTCCTGACCACGTGCCAGAATCGCACCGCGGGTCGACTCCACAATCCGCTGCAGCGGCACATCGGCATTGCGAACTTGATCATAGATTTCCGCCGCTTCCGGGGCATTGCCGGTCAGCAGGCGACGTTCCGCACACAAGACACAAGCTTCGGCTACCACCGACCGCAGTCCTTCGGGGCCGATCCGTAGGGTGGTCCGCAATGATTCGGTTGCGGCATTGTTGCCAATCTTGCCCAGGGCAACTGCCGCAGCCGAGGCGACCTGCTGGTCATTGTCCTCTAAACGGGTAATCAGAATGGGAACGGAGTTGGCGTCCCGACGAACACCAATGGAATTGATGACGCCAACAAGCAGTTGACCTTGCAGCGACTCAGCGGCCGATCTTAAAGCGTCATCCGATTCCGAAGCGGGAATCACCTCGAGTGGGATTCTGGCCCAAGACGAGAGTTGGGGGTTTGGCAGAAGTTTTGCGAGTTCAGGAACTGCTGCGCTCGAACCGTAAATGGCGAGTTCCTTGCACGTGATCGCTTTCTGAGCGGCGGGAGCGTCAGATTGCAGTACAGCGAGGAGTTTCTTTTCCTCGGTTGCAGAATCCCGCGGTTGCTGGGCTACAAGCGGTGGCATCGACAGAATGCAAATCGTGACGCCGCAGGCGATCGCAAGCAATGGGGTTGGGATTGATTTCATCGGTGTTTCCAAAGCAGAGTGAGTGTCATGGAGATTGCAGTGCAGAGAACTGCAGGTGCAATTGCGTCAACGGACCGGCTAGCTCAAAGCCGCCACGGTTCCCGCAAAGCCTCTGACCGCAATCGATTCGCTTGCTCGTCGTTGATGAACTCATGTTTCACATTGTCGTACTTCACCTGCCTGCCCAGATGTAACGCGATGTTTGCGGCATGGCAGGCAATGTGTGCATTGCAGGCAGCAACCGCGTTACCTTTGGGCTGACGACGCGATTTGACGCAATCCAGGAAATCGCGGACATGGAAGGTCGCCGGGTAACCGCCGATCTGATCGACCTGACGTCCCGCCAGCAACTCAGGTGAGCTGAGGACCATTTTTCCGCTGTCGCCTGCTTCCACCCAGCCATTCTCACCTTCGAATCGAACGGGACAGGATCCCAGTGGGATCCAGCCTTTTTCACGGAAGATCAATTCTGTCCCATTTTCATAACGGGTGACCAGTTCACCGTTCTTGGGCGCGTTGTATTCAACAGGTGGCAAACAGTCATCGACCGCCCACTGACAGAGATCAACACAGTGTGATCCCCATTCCAACACGCCACCACCCACGAGCCCTCCACCTTTCTCAAAGTTGAATCCATCCAGCAGCTTTTTGTTAAAGGGTCGCCAGGCAGCAGGGCCCAGATACATGTTCCAGTCGACGACCTGAGCATCCGGTTCCGTTTCGGGAACCAACCAGCCACTCATCATGGCCTGCATTCCGGCTGGGTGAGCATAGACTTTCTTGAGCCGCCCCAGTTTTCCTGTCCGAGCCAGTTCGCAGGCAAAAGCAAAGTGTGGCAGATTGCGCCGTTGAGTTCCGGCTTGAAAAACCCGTCCGGTTCGGCGCATCGTATCGGCGAGAATCAGACTCTGCGAAATGTTTTTGGTCACAGGCTTTTCGCAATACATGTCCTTGCCAGCTTTGGCAGCGGTCATCGCGGCCGTCGCATGCCAATTGGGACCAGTTGCAATCAGGACTGCATCGATGTCACTACGGTCGAGCAACTCCCGAAAGTCACTGTAAGTCGCGCATTGGTCATTGGAATGATGCTCATCGACGCGTTTCTTGATCGCGGTGCGTCTCTTCTCTTTGACGTCACAGACCGCAACGAACTGCACATCCTTTTGCTGCAGGAAGCAACCGAGGTCATAGCCGCCTCGATTTCCGATTCCGATTCCCCCCACCACGATTCGATCACTGGGAGGCACAGCACCATCGAGCCCAAGTGCCGAACTGGGAATGATGGTTGGCGCCGAGATTACGGCACCCGTTGCGATAGCGGTCTTCTTGAGGAATTGTCGGCGCGTCGGTTCAACGACGGATGCAACAGTAGGGACAGGTTTCCGCGGCATGGGCGTTATCCTCATTTCAGAATTGCGGGATCGGCAGCTCTCGATGAACGGGATTTTAACCCGGACCCCTAGAGCATACCCGGCTTCGAAATCCCAATCCACAAAACAACGAGCAGAACTCAAAATCGGACCCGAAATCCACAGCGAAAACCGTTCTCGAGACCGCGGTCCATTACTGTTTGATAGTGCGATACAGCAGTTTGCCGTGCTCGTCGTGGAAGTCAAAGGAAAGACTCGCATGATGTTCGCTGCTTGCCGGGGTACAGCTGATCATCAGGAATCCACCACTCCGTTCGGTCTGCTTGTGCAAATGACGGATCAGACCTTCGGGATCAGTTCCGGCAGGATCGCCGGGCATTCTGCCCAGACGGGAGTTCGCATCGACAAGAGCCCCGCAGGAAAACTCTTCGACGCCACTCGAATCCACCGCGTGATATTGCCAGTGACGATCACCGCAAACGATGAAGAAATTCTGTTCGTTAAGTCCATTCTCGTTGAGAAAATCAAAGAACTCATCTCGCTCGTGTTGAAAGCCACCCAGGTCGCAGTGGTTGTCGGTTTTGCGCAAGTCATCCGGGCCCACCATCGGTGTGGGAGAAATCAATAACTTGAAGGTGGCATCGCTGGAGGCAAGGCTCTCTTTTAGCCACTTTTTCTGATCTTCTCCCCAAATCGTTTTCTCTGGTCCATCAGGCCATGCGTTGGGACTTCGGTAGAACCGATTCTCGGGAAACCAGATTTGCAGATCCTTGCTGACCCGATGCGTGCGATGTGTCTTTGCCGCGGGTTCCTCGAAGGCCGCGTAGGGAAGCTGTTCCAGCAATATCCGGCGGGCTGTTTCGGGTAACGGAAAGAAGTCTCCCGAGTTGTCGCCGTCATCGACGCGGTAATCGTGATCATCCACGATCCAGAAAGTTGGGACCTTGGCAAATAGATCCTGAAATCGTGGCTGGATGAACTGCTCGTGCCACTTTTGACGCATCTCGGAAATGCTTTTCGCTCGAGGGTCATCGGGCGTGTCGTAGTAAATGTTGTCTCCCGTTCCGACAAAAAAATCAGGTTGCATTTTCAGAATCGTTGCCAGAGCGGGATAGCCGAGGTGTTTGTCTGGACCTGAGTAGGGCTGGGGCAACTTGGTGTTGTTCTTGACGAGGGATCTCGCGCGATTGATACGATCATCTCCATGGAATTTTGCATAGTTCATCCCTGTCACTACAGCAAAGCGAACGGGTTCCGCGACGGAACTGCCAGGTAACGTCTTGAATTCAACCGTCGGACCTGGACGCAACGTGTCACGTGTCAAACCGATACGTGTCTTGCAGGTGTAATTTGTATGAGGGACAAGGTTTTTAAGCGACAAACGTGCAATGAAATCA